>NZ_JBHYWP010000062.1:0-47497 GCF_042751845.1 Streptomyces sp. NPDC059398
GACCAAGCTGGTCCGGGCCGCCCCGTCGTCGCGTATGGCGTGGGTCAGCGCATCTTTCCGCCGCGCGGGGCGCGGGCGCTCTTCGGCATGGGGCCCTTCGGGAGCGGCATGTTCGACATCAGGTCGCCCATCGCGCGCAGCCGGTCGTTGGCCGTGGTCACCTGGGCGCCGGTCAGGACGCGCGGCAGCTTCAGCAGCGTGGTGCGCACCTTCTTCAGCGGCACCTGGCCCTCGCCCTCGCCGACGATGATGTCGTGCACCGGCACATCCACCACGACGCGCGCCATCTTTCGCTTCTCGGCGGCCAGCAGGGACTTCACCCGGTTCGGGTTGCCCTCGGCCACCAGGACCACACCGGCCTTGCCGACCGCGCGGTGTACGACGTCCTGGCTGCGGTTCATCGCGACGGCCGGGGTCGTGGTCCAGCCGCGGCCCACGTTTTCGAGCACCGCCGCCGCGGCACCGGGCTTTCCTTCCATCTGTCCGAAGGCCGCTCGCTCGGCGCGGCGTCCGAAGACGATCGCCATCGCGAGGAAGGCCAGCAGGAAACCCAGGATGCCCAGGTAGATGGGGTGACCGATCAAGAAGCCGACACCGAGGAGGACGCCGAAGACGACGATTCCCAGGCCACCGACGACAAGACCGACCTTGGGATCGGCCTTGCGGGTCATCTTGTAGGTCAGGGCGATCTGCTTGAGTCGCCCGGGATTCTCAGAGTCTGCGTTTGCCTTCCTCGCCATGGCCAGAAGTTTACGCGGACTAGGAAGTGCGGGCCGCCACGGCCTCCAGTACGTGTTCGGCGTCGACCCGGTCCCTGGCCCGGCGTCGGTCCTCCAGGACCGACGTCCAGGCGTTGCGGCGGGCGGTGCGCTGCCCGTTGCTCAGCAGCAGGGACTCGACCGCGCGGAGAGCTCCGGCGACGGTCGGGATGGCGGTGGCGCGTACGGACTGGGTCGACTGGGTCGCGGCCTGCATGGTGGGGCCCCTCGGGACGGCAGCGGATACACGGCGGATACAGCGGGTGAAGCGGTACGGCGCGTAGTGCGGCGTGCTGCGCGCAGGGGTGCTGCGGGCGCACGCGGGACCGGCGGGTGAAACGTTGCTTCCCGGCCGGCGCAGACATCGCAACCGCTGTTCCGGGCCGGCACCGTGCCGCTCCCCGCATCGCTCCCCGGTCCGGTGTGCGGTCCGACGGCGCGGTGCGTCATTAAAGAGTCACTGATTGTTGTTACCAAGGCATGTCCGGGCGGTCAAACGCGCATGAAGGCCAGGCGCTCCCGGCGGAACGGCCGACGCGGCCCGTACCCGTCCCCGACCTGCGAGGACCGTACGAGCCGCGTCACACGGCGACTACCACACCGTAGGTGCTTGTGCGGAGATTCACACGGCGGCGGCGCCGCGCCGGTCCATCGCCTGGCGGAAGAGCCGGCCCGCCCGGTACGAGGACCTGACCAGCGGACCCGACATCACACCGGAGTAGCCGATCTCCTCGGCCTCCTTCTGGAGCTCCACGAACTCGGCCGGCTTCACCCACCGCTCGACCGGGTGGTGGCGCGGCGAGGGGCGCAGATACTGCGTGATGGTGATGAGCTCGCAGCCCGCGTCGTACAGGTCCTGAAGCGCCTGGCTGATCTCCTCGCGCTCCTCGCCCATGCCCAGGATGAGGTTCGACTTGGTGACCAGACCGGCCTCACGGGCCTTGGTGATGACTTCGAGCGAGCGCTCGTAGCGGAAGCCGGGGCGGATCCGCTTGAAGATGCGCGGCACCGTCTCCACGTTGTGCGCGAGGACCTCCGGGCGGGACGAGAAGACCTCGGCCAGCTGCTCGGGGACCGCGTTGAAGTCGGGGATCAGCAGCTCGACCTTGGTACGGCCTTCGGCCCGCTCGGCCGTCATCGCGTGGATCTGCCGCACGGTCTCCGCGTACAGCCAGGCGCCGCCGTCCTCCAGGTCGTCGCGGGCGACGCCGGTGATGGTCGCGTAGTTCAGGTCCATCGTGACGACGGACTCGCCCACCCGGCGCGGCTCGTCCAGGTCCAGCGCGGCCGGCTTGCCGGTGTCGATCTGGCAGAAGTCGCAGCGCCGCGTGCACTGGTCGCCGCCGATGAGGAAGGTCGCCTCGCGGTCCTCCCAGCATTCGTAGATGTTGGGACAGCCCGCCTCCTGGCAGACCGTGTGCAGCCCCTCGGATTTCACCAGGGCCTGCATCTTGGTGTACTCGGGGCCCATCTTCGCGCGGGTCTTGATCCACTCGGGCTTGCGCTCGATGGGGGTCTGGCTGTTCCGGACCTCCAGACGCAACATCTTGCGCCCGTCGGGTGCGACAGCGGACACGTCCGGCTCCCTACAGCTTCGATTCTTCGGCGAACACCAGGGTACGCCCGTCATATGTATGGCTTGTCTCTGGCCAAACCCTTGGCCGCTGAGGCGCATTCCCCCCAACGGCTGGAGCCGCCCCTTTTCCGGACGGGGACGGACCGTCCGGACGGAGCCCGCCGGGGCGGCCGGGGCCGCCGCCGACCGCGTTACGCGGTGGCACCCTCGACCGTACGCGGCGCCAGGGCCGCGTTCTCCAGCACGTCCCGCAGATGCTTCTCCACGACGGGCAGGACCTCGGCGATCGTGACCTCGCGGCCCAGTTCGTACGAGAGCGATGTCACCCCGGCGTCCCGGATCCCGCACGGCACGATCCGGTCGAACCAGGTGGTGTCCGGGTTGCAGTTCAGTGCGAAGCCGTGCATGGTCACGCCCTTCGCGACCCTGATGCCCATGGCGGCGATCTTGCGGTCCTCGCGGCGCTGACCGGCGTTGGACGGAGCGTACTCGGGACCGTTCATCCGCGGGTCGAACTCCTCGTCGTGCAGCCGCGGGTCCAGATCGAGCGAGAGCCCGCCGAGCGACGGACGCTGCTCCACCGGGTCACCGAGCACCCACACACCCGCACGCCCCTCGACCCGGCTGGTCTCGACGCCGAACTCGGCACAGACCCGGATCAGCGCCTCCTCCAGGCGGCGCAGATGCGCGATCACGTCCACCGGGCGCGGCAGCTTCTGGATCGGGTAGCCGATCAGCTGGCCGTAGCCGTGCCAGGTGATCTTGCCGCCGCGGTCCACATCCACCACCGGCGTCCCGTCGAGCGGGCGCTCGCTGTCGTCCGTGCGCCGCCCCGCGGTGTAGACGGGCGGATGCTCCAGGAGCAGCACGGTGTCCGGGGTCTCGTCGGCGAACCGCGCCGCATGCACCTCGCGCTGCTTCTGCCAGGCCTCCCGGTACTCGACGGCCTCTTCGCCGAACCCCAGACGGACAAACCGCAGCTCGCTCACGGCAGCTCCTCATCGCATACGGACAGCAACGCCCCGAAGGGCGCTCCCGGCAACTGTACGACCCGCATCGAACGGCACCTCTGGGCGGGCAGAAACGACACCTCCTCACACGATCGGATGAATCCGGGGCGAAGGTGGCGGAACGAGCTCCTGGGCCCGCTAAATTCGCGCCGTTCCATGAGGGCTGCTCCCGGCCCGGAAGGCAGGAGACCGCACAGCTGATGACGGAACGAACCCCGCAGCGCACGTCCAACCGCCAGCTCGCCGCGCTCATCGGAGAGGCAGGATTCTCCAACGCGGGACTGGCCAGAAGAGTCGACCAGCTCGGCCTTGAGCACGGTCTCGACCTGCGGTACGACAAGACGTCGGTGACCCGCTGGCTGCGCGGCCAGCAGCCGCGGGGCACCACACCCGCGCTGATCGCCGAGGTCTTCACCAGACGGCTGGGGCGCAGACTCTCCGCCCAGGACCTGGGGCTCGACGCATGTGCGCCGGTCTACGCGGGGCTGGAATTCGCCGGTACGCCCGAGGAGGCCGTCGACATCGTCAGCGGTCTCTGGCGCAAGGACTCCGGCAGCCATGCCGAACTGCGCAAGATCGCCTTCACCCCGGCGGGGCTGGTCGTACCCAGCAGGGACTGGCTGATCGGGCGCCCCGACGACTGGAGTGCGGCCGGTTCGGCGGGTCCGGCCGGTTCGGCCGGTGGAGTGAGGCCCGGGCAGGGCGGCCGCGCCGAGCCGCAGCGCCCCGGCGCGCGGGTCCCCTCGCAGTCCCGTCCGACCGTTCCCCGCCAGCGGCAGACCGACCGGCCGGGGCAGCGGGTCGGCGCCGGGGACATCGCCGCCCTGCGTTCGGTGGGCGAGCTGTTCCGCACCCTCGACCACGCGTACGGCGGTGGCCACGCCCGGCAGGCCCTGGTGCGCTATCTGGAGCACGAGGCGGAGCCGATGCTCCGCGGGTCGTACGGCGAGGCCACCGGCCGGCGGCTCTTCGCAGCCGCCGCCGATCTGACCCGTCTCGCGGGCTGGACCTCGTACGACATCGCGGCCCACGGGCTCGCCCAGCGCTACTTCGTCCAGGCCCTGCGGCTCTCGCAGGCGGCCGGTGACCGGGCGTACGGCTCGTACGTGCTCGTCACCATGAGCCGCCAGGCCGTCTATCTCGGGCACGGCCGGGAGGCGGTCCAGCTGGCGCGGGTGGCCCAGCAGGGCATCGGGACCTCGGCGCCGCCGGTCGTCCAGGCGCTGCTGCACGCCGTCGAGGCGCGCGGTCACGCGGTGCTCGGTGAGGTACGGGCCTGTACGGCGTCCCTGGCACGGGCCGAGCGGGTCATGGAGGCGGTGCGCCCCGGCGACGAAGTACCGTACTGGGCACGGTTCTTCGACGAGGCACAGCTGACGGACGACTTCAGCCACTGCCACCGGGATCTCCAGCAGTACCGGCCGGCGGCGCAGTACGCGGAGCGCTCGCTCCAGCTGCGGGCCCCCGCCTTCGCGCGTTCCCGGCTCTTCTGCCGGGTCGTGCTGGCCACTGCCCGGCTGGGCCTCGGCGAGCTGGACCAGGCGTGCCTGCTGGGGGCCGAGTCGGCGCAGCAGGCGGCGGAGATGCGGTCGGCGCGGGCGGTGGAGTACGTGCGCGAGTTCGAGCGGCGGCTTGAGCCCTACCGTGACGCGGCGGCGGTACGCGGATACCGGGACCGTGTCGCGGCGATGGGCTGAGGCGGGGCGCCGGGGTGGAGCAGGGCGCCGGGGTGCGGTACTGGGCTCAGGCGGGGTGCCGGGCCGAGGCGGCACTGCCGGGCTGAGGCGGTGCTGCCGGGCCGGGGCGGGGCGCGTCCGTCGCACGGGTGTCACGCGGCGAGCGGGAACCCGTCCACGGCGGCGTCCGGCTTGATGCCGAAGTCCCGCATGACCGCCTGCGCGGCCCGGCGGCCGGAGACGAGCGCGCCCTGGGCGGTGCTGGTGTCGCGGTGGTCGCCGCACACGTACAGCCCCGCGAGCAGCCGTACCGGACGGCGTACGTCGTGCGGCGGTGGCATCGCGGGGACCGCGTCGGGGGAGTGGTGGACGGCGAGGAGCTCCCAGTCGTCGGTCGGGGTGCCGTGGAGCGCGGCCAGCTGGCTGCGGGCCGCACGCTCCAGGCCGGACCAGGGGGCGCCGAGCACCGTCGACGAGATCAGCGCGCGGCCGTCCGGGGCCCGTGCGGGGTCGACCTCGCTCATCACCACGCTGTGCGAGACGGGGCCCGAGCGGTCGGCGTCCAGGACCAGCGACCGGCCGGTGCGCGGAGTCACCGGAGCGGAGTGGTGAAGGACCGTCACCGGGTGGAAGGCCGGGACCCGGAGTCCGGGCAGCAGCCGGGCCGCCGAGCGGGCATCGGTGGCCACGATGAGCGCACGGCAGCCCAGCGTGGACAGTTCAGCGGTGCTGACCGTGCTGATGGAGGCGGCGGTGACGGTCACCCCGGTGGTCACCGTGCCCGGCGGCAGCGTCGCGGCCAGCCGCTCGGGCAGCACGGACGCGCCGCCCGCCGGTACGCAGAGCCGGCCGCGGGCGAATCCCCGCAGGGCGAGATCGGCGCAGCGGCTCGACGTGGTCAGCCCGGGGTCGCTCAGCAGCGCGGCCAGCAGGGGCCTGAGGAAGGCGGCGGCGGCCCGCGGCGGGAGGCCGTACGAGCGGAGCGCGGCCAGCGCGGTCTGCTCGGGGCGGGCCAGCAGCCGCTCCACCGGGGTGGCCGCGAGACGGGCCAGCGCGGCGCCCAGCCTGGCCCGGTCGAGTGCGCTGCTCATGAACGCCCCGCTCACGAGTGCGCCGCCGGTCAGTCCGCCGGCGCGCAGTCCTGCGCCCGTGAGCCCGGTGCCCGGAAGCCCGGCGCTGGTAAGCCCGGCACCCCCGAGGCCGGCACCCCCGAAGCCGCTCAGGGGGCCGCCGTTCGACGCGCCACCGCTCAAGGGGGCGCGTGCGGCGCTTCGCAGGGCGCGTGCGGCGGTGAATGCGCCCCGTGTGCCCCGGGCCTCGCCCGTCCGGTGCAGACGGCCTCCGCTGTGCACGAGGACGCCCGGGGCGAACAGCCTGAGTTCCGCCTCGCCCAGACACGGGGCGCGGAGCAGTTCCGGGTACGAGGTGCTGAGGAGCCCCCCGGCGCGGTCCAGGCGGAAACCGTCGCTCACCTCGGTGGACATACGGCCGCCCGGCGACGGGGCCGCCTCCAGGACGCTGACGGACACACCGGCGCTGGTCAGCCGGTGAGCTGCTGACAGGCCGGCGAGTCCGGCTCCGACGATGATCACGTCGGCGTGGTGCGCGGTACTGAGCACGTGCCCCTCCCCGAGGTCGGCCCGGCCGCGGCGTTCCGTACAGGGGCTGATTCCCCCAACGGGCCGCGGAAATGCCCTGGTTCGGGTCGAGCGTAGGGAGTGGCGCGGCGCGGGGCAGGCGCGCGGGGCGGGGGCACGGGGGCGTGGGGTCGCACAGGTGGCACGGCGGCGCGATGGGGGGCGTGCGGGTGGGTGGTGCTGCGCGGCTGCGCTCCACGGGGCTCCGCCCCGGACCCCGCCCCTCACGGTCCGGCGAGGCCGACCGGGACCGGCTTCCGACCGGAAGGGGCTTCCGGCCGGAACCGGCTTCCGGTCAAGCGGGGTCCCAGCGGCCCCAACCGGCCCCGGGGCCGGTTGTCAGAGCGCCGCCCGGATCGCCTCGTCGACGTCCGGGAACGCGAAATCGAACCCTGAGTCCAGGAGTTTCCGAGGCAGGACCCGCTGGCTGCCCAGGACGTCTCCCGCGAACTCGCCCAGCGCCAGCCGCAGTGCGGGCGCCGGCGCCGTGAACAGGGTGGGGCGGTGCAGGACCCGGCCCATGGCCGCTGTCACCTCGCGGTTGGTGACCGGCTGAGGGCCTGTCAGGTTCACCGGCCCGGACAGTGATTCCGTGTCCAGGATGTGGCGCAGCGCCGCGACATGGTCGTGCAGCGCGATGAAGCTCCAGTACTGGCCACCGTCGCCCATCCGGCCGCCGAGACCCGCCTTGAACAGCGGGAAGAGCCTGCCCCAGGCCCCGCCCTCCTTGGCCACCACCAGCCCCGTACGTGCGAAGGCCGTCCGGATGCCCGCCTCTTCGGCCGTGTGCGCAGCGTCCTCCCACTCGACGCAGAGCGAGGCGAGGAATCCCTCACCTGGGGGTGCGCTCTCGTCGACCGGCTGGTCGCCCGTGTCCCCGTAGTACCCGACCGCACTGCCGCACAGGAACACCGCCGGCGGTACGTCGAGCGAGGCGACGGCATCGGCGAGCGTCGCGGTGCCCAGCACCCGGCTGTCCCGCAGCTCCTTCTTGTACGCGTCCGTCCAGCGATGGTCGCCGACCCCGGCCCCGGCCAGATTGACCACCGCGTCACAGCCGGCCAGACCCGCCGTGTCCACATGTTCCCGGCCGGGGTCCCACTCCACCTCGTCAGGCGCCTCGGCCGTACGGCGGACCAGCCGCACCACCTCGTGCCCGTCGGTGCGCAGGGAACGGCCCAGCGCCGTACCGATCAGTCCTGATGCTCCGGCAATCGCGATACGCATGGGCCCATCCTCACGCACCCCGGCGAAATCGCGCAGCGCCCTCGCGCGCGCCCGTGGCAGAGTGGCCCGCATGCCTGCCCCGAACACCCGTATGCCCGACCCGAACATACGCCTGGCCGTACCCGAGGACGGTGACGCCCTCGGCGAACTCGACCGGGCGACCTGGTCCACGCTGCACGCGGTCGTGCCGCCGCCCCGGCCCCCGTACCCGCCCTTCTTCGACGAACGGCACAGCCCGGCGGACCATCTGGTCGCCGAACTGGCGGGCGCGCTCGTGGGCTATATCCGGCTGGTGCGGCCCATCCCGATCGCCAGCAACGCCCATGTCCGCCAGATCCAGGGCCTGGCCGTCGCCCGCACGGCGCGCGGGCACGGTGTGGGCCGGGCGCTGCTGCGGGCCGCGTGCGCCGAGGCGAGGCGGCAGGGCGCCACCCGGATCACCTTGCGCGTGCTCGGGCACAACACCCCCGCCCGCGGGCTCTACGCCGCTGAAGGGTTCACCGTGGAGGGCGTGCTGCCGGGCGAGTTCCATCTGGCCGGCCGGTATGTCGACGACGTACTGATGGGCCGCGCTCTCACGCCGTACTGACCGGGCCTCCAGCGCACGCCGTACTGACCGGGCCCCCGGCGCACCCCGAACTGGCCGGCCCCGGCGCACCCCGAACTGGCCGGCCCCCGCCACGACGGGTCTCAGGAGCCGAACCGCTCCCACAGCCGGGGATACCGCTCGGCGAGCGCCTCGTCGTCGAAGTCGACCGGTGGGCCCTCCGGGTCGGCGGCCTGCGGCGGGATGCCGAGATCGGGCGTGGGCGCCCCGGTGAGCTGCTCGTACGCCTCGTCGGCCGCGTACCCCAGGTCCTCGCCGTCGCCGTCGATCTCCTCGTCGAAGTCGTCCAGGAGATCCGCCAGGGCGTCCGGGTCCTGGAGCGCGCCCTCGAAGATCTCCCGGCCCTGGCCGATGAGCCAGCAGCGGAAGTAGTCGAAGGAGTCGCTGTCGCTCTCGCGGAGCAGCACCACCGCCGCGCCCCACAGATCCCAGCGGTACGCGCGGTTGTAGCGGGCCTCGAAGTACCGGGCGAACTCCAGCACGGACTCCGGGTCGAGCTGCGCCAATCGCTCGGTGAGCAGGTCGGCATGGTCCTCGGGGTCGCCGTCGGCGGCCGCCCGAGTGCTGTCGATGGTCTCCCAGAACTCCGTCTCGTCCCTCACGCGTCCAGCATCGTGGTTGGCGGGGCGCGGCGCACGCGGAGCGCCGATCAGCGGCCCTCTTGTTACCAGGCGATGTGACCGTCCGATCATTCACTCGTTTGACGGTGCAGCGATTCCGATCACTCGCCCCGATCACTCACCCCAAAGGGGTCACCCCCGTCATGCGAACGCAAGAGCAACCGGAGAGTGCGAGGTCCGGCGCCGCCCGAGTGGGCGTGGAGCAGGCCGAGGCCGCACTCGTCGAGCACTATCCGCGGCTCGTCCGCCTCGCCTACATCACGCTGCCGCCGTCCCTGGGCCGCCACCGCCGGGTCCTCGCCGCCCATGCGACCGTCCAGCGCGCACTGCCCGCATCACGCGGCGGCGGACCGGACGGGCCGCGCGTGCCCGTCCAGCGCGGCGCCCCCGAAGACCCCGGGTACGCCCTGGTCAGACGGCGGGTGCTCACGGCCGTCCTGGCCTACGGGCAGCGCCCCGGCTGGTGGCCCCGGCGGCTGCCGGCGCCGCGCGCGCTGCGGCCCGCGCTGCCCGCCGTGTTCGGGCTCCGGGTCTTCCCCCGGTCCGGTGGCGCCGATCAACTCGCCCTGGAACAGGCCCTGTCGGGGGCCACGCCGGCCGCCAGAGCCGCGCTCGTACTGCACCGCGTCGAGGGCCTGAGCGAACAGGCAACCCGTACGCTGCTGACCGAGGCGGGCGCCACCGACGCCGGGTCCGCGCTGCGCACTGCGGCCCGGCTGGCCCGTACCCCGGCGGAGACCGGCGCCGACGCGCTGCTGGCCTCCGAGGAGTTCGACCCCTGTCTGGTGCACACCCGGCCCACCGATCTGATCCGGCGCAGACAGCGGATCAGGTTCGCGCGGTGCGTGGGCGCCCTCGTGACCGTGCTCGCGGTGGCCCTGGTGGTGGTGGACCGCGACGGCGGTTCACAGCCGTCCGCCGCGACCGGGCCGTACAACCCCGCCGTCGCCGCCCGCGCGCTCGATCCGGCGCTGCTGCTGCGCGCCCCGGCCCAGGAGTGGGCCGACACTTCACGCGTCGACTTCACGGTCTGGCCCGCCCGCGGGGCCCGCAAGGACGACAGCGCGCTGCTCGGCCGGGCGCTGAAGGTCTGGGCGAGCCCCGCCCGTACGGTACGGATCTCCGCCACCCCGGGCGCCGCGACCGTGCCGCCCGCACAGCCGCCCCGGCTGCTCTACGCGGGCGATGTGGACGGTACGGCCGTGGTGCTGTTCGCCGACGGGGACCGGGTCGTCCGGTACGCCGAGCCCACGCGTGGCGCGGGCGCGCCCGCGCTGGACTTCGCCCGCGCCGACGACGCCGACATCACCACCGGGGCCGCGGTCGTCGTCGGCCGCACCGACGGCAACGCCCGGTTCCTGCTGGCGCCGTGGGTCGCCGAGTCCGCCACCCGCGACCTCCTCGCCCCCGACACCCCGGCACGCCCGCTCGACGAGGGCAAGGACGGAGTGACCTCCCCGGTGTCGAGCCCGGCCATGGTCGTGGGCGGCAAGGGATGCGGCTCCTGGCCCGCGCTCCAGCTCCGCTCCTCCAGCAGGGTCGCTGAGAAGCACGCGTTCCTCCTCACCGACCTCGGTGACCTCACGCCCGTCCACCTCACCTACACCCCGCCACCGGGCGGCGGGGCCCCGGCACGCTCGCCCAGGGAGGCGACCGGCAGCCAGGCGCTGGTCAGCTGGGCGCACACCGCGTGTTCGCTGACCGGGGTACGCGGCAGTGGCGTACGTGCCGTGAACAACTGGGAGTACGCCCGCCAGCAACTCCCCGAAGACGGCGGCCACGCCTCCTGGGTGTGTACCAGGGCGGACACCTGGCAGGGGCCCGGCAGGGTCTCCGTACAGCTCCAGCTCCCGGGTGGCCCCGCGTCCAGGCCGGGCGCCCTCGTGGCGCAGCGGAAGAACACCGCGCTGTGCAGCCGCTTCGGCCAGAACGTCCTGGCGGGCGCCAAGTGGAAGGCGGAATCGGGCCGGTGGTATCTGCTCGCCGCGGGCAGCAGGGAGGTCCGCGAGATCGACGCGACCGGAGGCGTACGGGCTACGGCGCACGGTACGACGATGGCGGTACGGGCGGGCAAGGACGACCGGGCGGTCATGACGGCCCGGCTGGCGGACGGGGACACGCTGAAGGCACTGGGCTGAGGGACTGGGCTGAGCACCTGGGCTGAGCACCGGATCCGGAATTCCCCGGAAATCCGGACCGGGGTTGTCGGGTATGGGTGGCACGGTGGCCGTATGGAGACAGACAAGCCTTTGACGGGACGAATCGCCCTGGTCGCCGGAGCCACCCGGGGCGCCGGCCGGGCCATCGCCGTACAGCTGGGAGCGGCGGGCGCCACCGTGTACGCGACCGGGCGCACCACCCGCGAGCACCGCAGCGAAGTGGGCCGCTCCGAGACCATCGAGGAGACCGCCGAACTGATCTCCGCCGCGGGCGGGACCGGGTTCGCCGTGCCCACCGACCATCTGGAGGAGGAGCAGGTCCGCGCCCTGACCGAGCGGATCGACCGCGAGCAGGGACGGCTGGACATCCTGGTCAACAACATCTGGGGCGGTGACCATCTCGCCGGGATCGGCGAGGCGAGGAAGATGTGGGAGATCCCGCTGGCGGACGGGCTCCGGATGCTGGAGCTGGGCGTCAGGAGCCACATCGTCACCAGCAGCGTCGCGCTGCCGCTGCTGGTCCGCACCCGGGGCGGTCTTGTGGTCGAAGTGACGGACGGGACAGCTGAGTTCAACCGGGACTACCGGGAGAACTTCTACTTCGGCCTGGCCAAGAACGCACCGATCCGGATGGCCTCCGACCTGGCCCACGAGCTGACGTCCCTCGGGGGCACGGCGGTCTGTGTCACCCCCGGCTTCCTGCGCTCGGAGGCGATGCTCGACCACTTCGGGGTGACGGAGGCGACCTGGCGCGACGCCATCGCCGAGGAACCGCACTTCGCCATCGCGGAGTCCCCGGTGTTCGTGGGCCGCGCGGTGGCCGCGCTCGCGGCCGACCCGGACCGGGCCCGGTGGAACGGCCAGTCGCTCTCCAGCGGACAACTGGCCGCCGAGTACGGTTTCACGGACGCGGACGGCAGCCGGCCCGACGCCTGGCGGTACATCACCGAGGTCGCACTCGGCGGCGCGGACCGGGCCGCGGAGGAGTACCGGTAGCCACCGGCAGCGCGGGGGCGGCGCCGCTCACTCGTACAGCCGCGCCGCCGCCCGCAGCGCATCGGCGAACCGCGCCCGCAGCTCCGGCGGCTCCAGGACCTCCACATCCGGCCCCAGCGACAGCAGCTGCGCATACGCCACATCCAGCGACTCGACCGGCAGCGCGACCGTCACCCGGCCCAGCTCGTCAGGGGCGGAGGCCGCGGTCAGCGCCTCGTTGGCCGCCGCGCGGTCCACCGCGTACGGAAGGGACTCGGCGCCCGGCGCGGAGAGGCGGACCACCACATCGGCCGCGAGGAGCGACCGGGCGAAACCGGCGGCCCGCTCCTCCCAGAAGGCGGGCAGGTCGAACTCCTCGTCCCGGACGAAGGAGCCGTCCTCATGGAGCGTGAGGGCGGTGAAGCGGTCGATGCGGTACACCCGGAAGTCCCCGGGGCCGTCGTCGACGGAGCACCCGTCGCCGGAGCGGGGCTCCGCGCGGGCGCAGAGATACCAGACCCCGGCCTTCAGCACCAGGCCGTACGGCTCCAGGGTGCGCTCCACGGCCGAGCCGTCCCGGCGGCGGTAGCGCGCCGATATCCGGCTGTCCGCCCAGACCGCGCGGGCCAGCGGGGCCAGCAGCTCAGGGGTGCTCGGCTCCTGGTACCAGCCGGGCGCGTCCAGGTGGAAGCGCTGGGTGGCCGATGCCGGTGCGTCGCGCAGCGAAGGCAGCAGCGCGGCCGAGACCTTCAGCCGGGCGGCCGACGCGGCGTCGTCGAGCCCCATCTCCCGCAGCGCGCCCGGCAGTCCGGAGAGGAAGAGCGCCTCGGCCTCCGAGCGGGCCAGACCGGTCAGCCGGGTGCGGTAACCGCCTATCAGCCGGTAACCGCCCGACCTGCCACGCTCCGCGTAGACCGGGACGCCCGCCTCCGAGAGGGCGAGCGCGTCCCGGGTGACGGTGCGCTCGGACACGTCGAGCTCCTGCGCCAGCTCGGCCGCAGTCATCATCGGCCGGGACTGGAGCAGGAGCACCATCTTGATCAGGCGGGCAGCGCGCATGGCATCAGCATGCACGCCACCACTGACAACGGGCGTGTGACCTCGGGTACCCCCGGATCACACGCCCGTTGTCAGGACATCACCCCTGACGCGCGACGCTCACAGGCCGTAGCGCTCACAGGCCGTAGGGCTCACAGCCGTAGCGCTCAGAGGCCGTAGCGCTCGCGGGCCTCCTTGACCGCCGACACGGGAACCTCGCCCCGCTTGGCGAGCGAGGCCAGCGCCGCGACGACGACCGACTGCGCGTCGACACCGAAGTGACGGCGGGCCGCCTCCCGGGTGTCCGAGATACCGAAGCCGTCGGTGCCGAGCGAGGTCCAGTCCTGCTCGACCCACTGGCTGATCTGGTCCGGGACCTGCCGCATCCAGTCGCTCACCGCGAGCACCGGACCCGGGGCGCCGGCCAGCGCCTGGGTGACGTACGGGGTGCGCTGCTCACCGCGGAGCAGCGCCTCGTCGCACTCCAGCGCGTCACGGCGCAGCTCGCCCCACGAGGTCGCCGACCAGACATCGGCCGTCACACCCCAGTCGGCCGCCAGCAGCTCCTGGGCCTCAAGGGTCCAGTGGATCGCCGTACCCGACGCGAGCAGCTGGATGTGCGGGGAGCCGGCTGCCGCCGCGCCCTCCTTGAAGCGGTACAGACCGCGGCGGATGCCCTCCTCGACGCCCTCGGGCATCGCGGGCTGCTGCTTCGGCTCGTTGTAGACCGTCAGGTAGTAGAAGACGTTCTCCGCGTCCGGACCGTACATCCGGCGCAGACCGTCCTTGACGATCACGGCGATCTCGAAGGCGAACGCCGGGTCGTAGTTGAGCGACGCCGGGTTGGTGGAGGCGATCAGATGCGAGTGGCCGTCCGCGTGCTGGAGCCCCTCACCGGTCAGCGTGGTGCGGCCCGCGGTGGCGCCGACGATGAAGCCGCGGCCCAGCTGGTCGCCGAGCTGCCACATCTGGTCGGCGGTGCGCTGCCAGCCGAACATCGAGTAGAAGATGTAGAAGGGCACCATCGGCTCGCCGTGCGTCGCGTACGACGTGGCGGCGGCGATGAAGTCGGCCATGGCCCCGGCCTCGGTGATCCCCTCGTTGAGGATCTGGCCGTCGCTGGCCTCCTTGTAGTACATCAGCTGGTCGCGGTCGACCGGGTCGTACGTCTGGCCCTTCGGCGAGTAGATACCGGCCGACGGGAACAGCGACTCCATACCGAACGTACGGGCCTCGTCGGGGACGATCGGCACCCAGCGCTTGCCGGTCTGCTTGTCCCGCATCAGGTCCTTCATCAGCCGGACGAAGGCCATCGTGGTGGCCATCTCCTGCTGGCCCGAACCCTTGATGAGCGCCTTGAACGCACGCTCCTCGGGCTCCGGCAGGACGACCTGGTGCACCCGGCGGGCCGGGGCGGGGCCGCCCAGCTCGGCGCGGCGCTCCTGGAGGTAGCGGACCTCGGGCGAGTCCGCGCCGGGGTGGCCGTAGGGCACCAGGCCCTCGTCCAGCTTCGCGTCCGGGATCGGCAGGTCCAGCAGATCGCGCATGGCGCGGAACTGCTTGCCGTCCAGCTTCTTCATCTGGTGGTTGGCGTTGCGGGACTCGAAGCCCTCACCGAGGGTGTAGCCCTTCACGGTCTGCGCGAGGATCACGGTCGGGGCGCCCTTGAACTCCAGGGCCGCCTTGTACGCCGCGTACACCTTGCGGGCCTCGTGGCCGCCGCGCGAGGAGTGGAAACACTCGGCGATCTTCGCGTCGGTGAGCAGCTTCGCCAGCTCGGCGAGGGCGGGCTCGGCGCCGAAGAAGTGCTGGCGGATGTAGGCCACGTCGCGCGTCGCGTACGTCTGGAACTGCGCGTCCGGCACCTCGCGGAGGCGGCGGACCAGTGCACCCGTGGTGTCGAGCTGGAACAGCTCGTCCCAGGCGGACCCCCAGAGCGTCTTGATGACGTTCCAGCCGGCGCCGCGGAACTGCGCCTCCAGCTCCTGCACGACCCGGAAGTTGGCCCGCACCGGGCCGTCGAGGCGCTGCAGGTTGCAGTTGATGACGAAGGTGAGGTTGTCGAGGCCCTCACGGGCGGCCAGGGTGAGCGCGGTCGTCGACTCGGGCTCGTCCATCTCGCCGTCGCCGAGGAAGGCCCAGACGTGCGAGTTCGAGGTGTCCTTGATGCCGCGGCCGGTCAGATAGCGGTTGAACCGCGCCTGGTAGATCGAGGAGATCGGGCCCAGGCCCATCGAGACCGTGGGGAACTCCCAGAGCCAGGGCAGCCGGCGCGGGTGCGGGTAGGACGGCAGCCCGTCGCCGCCCGCCTCCTGACGGAAGTTGTCGAGCTGCTGCTCGCTGAGGCGTCCGTCGAGGAAGGCACGGGCGTAGATGCCGGGCGACGCGTGGCCCTGGACGTAGAGCTGGTCGCCCGAGCCTCCCCCGTTCTCGGCTCCGCTCGAACGGGAGGTGCCCCCTCCCTCCTTGCCGCGGAAGAAGTGGTTGAAGCCGGTCTCGTACAGCCAGGCGGCCGAGGCGAAGGTGGCGATGTGGCCGCCGACGCCGAACCGGGAGCCGCGGGTGACCATCGCGGCCGCGTTCCAGCGGTTCCACGCGGTGATCCGGCTCTCCATCGCCAGGTCGCCGTCGAAGGCGGGCTCGGCGGAAGTCGGAATGGTGTTGACGTAGTCGGTCTCCAGCAGCTTGGGCAGCGCGAGACCGGCGCCGTCGGCCCGCTCCAGCGTGCGGCGCATCAGATATGCGGCACGGTGGGGGCCTGCGGCCTTGGTGACGGCGTCCAGGGATGCCGCCCACTCGGCGGTCTCCTCGGGGTCGCGGTCCGGGAGCTGGTCGAGCTCACTGTGAAGCTTGCCTACGGGGTCGGTCATGGTCGCCGCCTTCCGGACAGAACAGGGGGTGAAGAAAGGCCCGGTCTGGCAGGACAGGGCGACGGGCTGGGTGAAGCCCTCCGGAGACTGTAAATCGCTGATCGATGATCGATCAAAGGGTAGAAGGAAAAATCTTTCCGTAACGTAAAAAGTCGGCATGCGGTGTCAGCAATGGGGGCACCCGGTGCCGCGAAAAGGGGCTCTGATCAGGCCCGCGGTGCACATCCGAGCACATGGTCCTTCACCAGAGGGCCGATCTGCGGGTCCCTCCGCCGGAACGCCTCGACCAGCTCCTCGTGCTCCTCCGCGTAGGACTTCTGCACCGTCCCCAGCCAGCGGATGGAGAGCGTGGTGAACACCTCGATGCCCAGCGACTCCCAGGTGTGCATCAGCACGCTGTTCCCGGCCGCCCGTACCAGCTCCCTGTGGAAGGCCACGGTGTGCCTGACCTGGGCGGCGCTGTCCTTCACCTGGTCGGCCCGGTAGAGCGCGGCCACCGAGGGCTCCAGGACGGAGACATCGGCGGCCAGCCGGTCGACGGCCAGTTCGGCGGCGATCTGCTCCAGACCGGCCCGGACGGGGTAGCTCTCCTCCAGGTCGGCCGCGGTCAGATTCCGTACGCGTACGCCCTTGTTGGGGGCCGACTCGATGAGCCGCAGCGACTCCAGCTCCCGCAGGGCCTCACGGACCGGCGTCTGGCTCACCTCCAACTCGACGGCGATCCGCCGCTCCACGATCCGTTCGCCCGGCTGCCACCGGCCGCGGACGATGCCCTCCACGATGTGCTCGCGAATCTGCTCGCGCAGGGAGTGGATGACGGGCGGCGTCATGGTGAGCTCCTTCGGACCGTATGGGTCTGGGCGGGGACGGTCGCACGGGCCCAGGGGCCTTTCGTCCGGCCCAGGCCCCCCAAGACAATACGGCGGCGCCCCCGTCCGGAAGGAGTCCGGACAGGGGCGCCGCAGGTGAGGCTGGTTACAGGCCGAGCTCGACCTCGAACTCGCCGGCCTCCAGGATCGCCTTGACCGTCGTCAGGTAACGGGCCGCGTCGGCGCCGTCCACCAGGCGGTGGTCGTAGGAGAGAGCCAGGTACGTCATGTCGCGGACGCCGATGACGGTGCCCTCGGCGGTCTCGATGACGGCCGGACGCTTCACGGTCGCGCCGATGCCCAGGATGGCGACCTGGTTCGGCGGGACGATGACCGTGTCGAACAGCGCACCGCGCGAACCGGTGTTGCTGATCGTGAAGGTCGCACCGGACAGCTCGTCCGGGCTGATCTTGCTGGACCGGACCTTGCCCGCCAGCTCCGCGGTCTTCTTCGAGATACCGGCCAGGTTGAGGTTGCCCGCGTCCTTGATGACCGGGGTCATCAGGCCCTTCTCGGAGTCCACCGCGATACCGATGTGCTCGGTGTCGAAGTAGCTGACCGTGCCCTCGTCCTCATTGATCCGGGCGTTGACGACCGGGTGGGCCTTCAGCGCCTGGGCGGCGGCCTTGACGAAGAACGGCATCGGGGACAGCTTGACGCCCTCACGGGCGGCGAAGGCGTCCTTGGCCTGGTTGCGCAGCTTCATCAGCTTGGTGATGTCCACCTCGACCACGGTGGTCAGCTGGGCCTGGCTGTGCAGCGCCTTCATCATGTTGTCGCCGATGACCTTGCGCATCCGGGTCATCTTGACGGTCTGGCCGCGCAGCGGGGACGCCTCGAGCTTGGGCGCCTTGGCGGCGGCCGGAGCCGGGGACGGCGCCGGGGAGGCGGCCTTGGCGGCCTCCGCGGCGGTGATGACGTCCTGCTTGCGGATACGGCCACCGACGCCGGTGCCCTTGACCGAACCCAGCTCGACACCGTTCTCGGCGGCGAGCTTGCGGACCAGCGGGGTCACATAGGCGCCGTCGTCACCGGAGGTCGCGGCGGGCGCCGGGGCCGGGGTGACGGGGGCCGGAGCCGGCGACGCGGCCGGAGCGGGCGCCGGTGCCGCCGGGGCGGCGGGAGCGGCCGGGGCCTGCTGGGCGGGCGCCGGAGCCGGGGCGGCCGGAGCCGGAGCCGCGGCGGGAGCCGGTGCCGGAGCGGCAGGGGCAGCCGGAGCGGCCGGAGCCGGGGCCTGCTCGGCGGGGGCCGGTGCCGGGGCGGCAGGCGCCGCGGCCGGGGCCGCACCCTTCGCACCGACGACGGCGAGCCTGGCGCCGACCTCGGCGGTCTCGTCCTCGCCGACCAGGATCTCCAGCAGGGTGCCCGCGACGGGCGACGGGATCTCGGTGTCGACCTTGTCGGTCGAGACTTCGAGCAGCGGCTCGTCGGCCTCGACGCGCTCACCCTCGGCCTTGAGCCAGCGGGTGACGGTGCCCTCGGTGACGCTCTCGCCGAGCGCCGGCAGGGTTACGGAAACCGACATGGTTTCAGTTGCTCCTAACGGAAAGTGAAGTGGTCGTCGCGGCCCAGGGACTCAGTGCCCGGGAGGGGCTGCTAGTCGTGGGCGTGCAGGGGCTTGCCCGCGAGGGCCAGATGGGCCTCGCCGAGCGCCTCGTTCTGCGTCGGGTGCGCGTGGATGAGCTGCGCGACCTCGGCCGGCAGAGCTTCCCAGTTGTAGATCAGCTGGGCTTCGCCGACCTGCTCGCCCATCCGGTCACCGACCATGTGGACGCCGACGACGGCACCGTCCTTGACCTGGACGAGCTTGATCTCGCCCGCGGTCTTCAGGATCTTGCTCCTGCCGTTGCCCGCGAGGCTGTACTTGAGTGCGACGACCTTGTCCGCGCCGTACACCTCCTTGGCCTTGGCCTCGGAGAGCCCCACCGACGCGACCTCGGGGTGGCAGTACGTCACCTTCGGCACACCGTCGTAGTCGATCGGCACGGTCTTCAGACCGGCCAGCCGCTCCGCGACGAGGATGCCCTCGGCGAAGCCGACGTGCGCGAGCTGGAGGGTCGGGACCAGGTCACCGACGGCCGAGATCGTCTCGACGTTCGTCCGCATGTACTCGTCGACCAGGACATAGCCCCGGTCCATCGAGACGCCCTGCTCCTCGTAACCGAGGCCCTGCGAGACCGGTCCGCGGCCGATGGCCACGAGCAGCACCTCGGCCTCGAACTCCTTGCCGTCGGCCAGCGTGACCTTGACACCCTTCTCGGTGTACTCGGCCTTGTCGAAGAAGGTGCCCAGGTTGAACTTGATACCGCGCTTGCGGAACGCGCGCTCAAGCAGCTTCGAGCTGTTCTCGTCCTCGACCGGCACCAGGTGCTTCAGCCCCTCGACGACGGTCACCTCGGTGCCGAAGGACTTCCACGCCGAGGCGAACTCGACGCCGATGACGCCGCCGCCCAGGATGATCGCGGACTCCGGGACCCGGTCCAGCGTCAGGGCGTGGTCGGAGGAGATGATGCGGTTGCCGTCGATCTCCAGGCCGGGCAGCGACTTCGGTACGGAGCCGGTGGCCAGGAGGATGTGGCGGCCCTGGACGCGCTTGCCGTCCACATCGACGGAGGTGGGGGACGAGAGACGCCCCTCACCCTCGATGTAGGTCACCTTGCGGGAGGCGACCAGTCCCTGAAGGCCCTTGTAGAGGCCCGCGACCACGTCGTCCTTGTACTTGTGCACCCCGGCGATGTCGATACCGTTGAAGGTGGCCTTGACCCCGAACTGCTCGCTCTCGCGCGCCTGGTCGGCGATCTCGCCGGCGTGCAGCAGGGCCTTGGTGGGGATGCAGCCGTTGTGCAGGCAGGTGCCGCCCAGCTTGTTCTTCTCGATCAGGGCGACGTCGAGACCAAGCTGCGCCCCGCGCAGCGCCGCGGCGTAACCGCCGCTACCGCCGCCGAGAATCACTAGGTCGAAAACGGTGCTGGCGTCGTTCGCCACGTCACGTCCTCCATGCATGGTGCGCCGGTGCCGGTCTTCCCTGACCGGGCGGCGGCGGGTGTACGGCCGCTTCTGTTCGGCCCTGTGGTGGGGGCCCTGTCCTGCCGAAGACCCATCTTCGCACTTGTCGGCCGCCGACGGGACGCCGGGCCGTAGTGCGGTACGTCCCATCCGCCGTCCGGGCCCCTCACCCGGGCGTACACACGTACGGATTTCGTTCAGGGCGAACACCGGCAAAGGCAGGGCAAAGCCGTACGGCCCCGGGCCGGGGAGCCGGGGGCCGTACGGGAGGAGCGGTGGTGCCGGTCAGCCGAGGTCGCCGTCGGCGGTGCGCTCCGCGAGGCGCACCAGGGTACGGATCGCCGATCCCGTGCCGCCCTTGGGGGTGTACCCGAAGGGGCCCGCCTCGTTGAAGGCCGGACCCGCGATGTCGAGGTGGGCCCAGGTGATGCCCTCGCCGACGAACTCCTTCAGGAAGAGACCCGCGACCAGGCCGCCGCCCATCCGCTCGCCCATGTTGGCGATGTCGGCGGTGGGGGAGTCCATGCCCTTGCGCAGGTCGGCCGGGAGCGGCATCGGCCAGGACGGCTCGCCGACCTCCTCCGCGATCTCGTGCAGCTCGGTACGGAAGGCGTCGTCGTTGGACATGATGCCGAAGGTGCGGCTGCCCAGCGCCATCATCATCGCGCCGGTCAGCGTCGCCACGTCGACGATCGCGTCGGGGGCGTCCTCGGACGCCTTCGCGATCGCGTCGGCCAGCACCAGCCGGCCCTCGGCGTCGGTGTTGAGGACCTCGACGGTCTTGCCGCTGTACATCTTCAGCACGTCACCCGGGCGGGTGGCCGAGCCGGACGGCATGTTCTCGGCGAGCGCCAGCCAGCCGGTGACGTTGACCCGCAGGCCGAGCCGGGCCGCGGAGACGACGGCGGCGAACACGGCGGCGGCGCCCGCCATGTCGCACTTCATCGTCTCGTTGTGGCCGGCCGGCTTGAGCGAGATGCCGCCCGAGTCGTAGGTGATGCCCTTGCCGACGAAGGCGAGCGACTTCTCCGCCTTGGAGTGGGTGTACGAGAGCTTCACCAGCCGCGGCGGGGCCTCCGAACCGACACCGACGCCGAGGATGCCGCCGAAGCCGCCCTTGGTGAGCGCCTTCTCGTCGAGCACCTGCACCTTGATGCCGTGCTCCTTGCCGGCCGCGGTGGCGACAGCGGCGAAGGCCGCCGGGTTCAGCTCGTTCGGTGGGGTGTTGACCAGGTCGCGGGCGCGGTTGATCTCCTCGGCGACGGCCAGGGCGCGCTCGGCTGCGGCCTTGTGCGCCTTGTCCCGCGGCTTGGCGCCCAGCAGGGCGGCCTCACCGAGCGGACCCTTGGCGTCCTTGGGGACGGCCTGGAACGCGGTGAAGGCGTACGCCCCGAGCAGCGCGCCCTCGCCGATCGCCTGGACGTCCTCGGCGGAGGCGACGGGCAGCGCGAAGGCGGCCTTCTTGGCACCGGCCAGCACCCGGGCGGCGACACCGGCCGCGCGGCGCAGCGTCTCCTCGGCGTACTCGCCGTCCCCGGCGTCCGTCTTGTCCGGTACGGCGCCGAGCCCGACGGCCAGGACGACCGGGGCCTTGAGACCGGCGGGGGCGGGGACCTTGATGGCCTCGCCCTCGGCGCCGGTGGCACCGAGGGTGTCCAGAACGCCGGCGAGCTTCCCGCCGAACGCCTTGTCCACGGCTTCGGCGCCGGGTGCGACCACGGGGCCCTTGGCGCCCTTCGCCACGCCTACGACGACGGCGTCGGCGCGCAGCGTCGCGGCGCCGGCCGTGCTGAGAGTGAGAGCAGTCACGGTGGTGAAATCTCGCTTCCGTTGAGTGTGTCGGTGGCCGGTGGATGGGGCCGCCCCGCCGCAGAGCCTACGCTCGGTGACGGAAATCGCCCACGCGGGCCGCTTATTAGACAGAGCGGTAAACACGGCGGGGACCGCGGGGCCGCTCGCGCTACCCGAACGTCAGCACCACCAGGGCCGCCGTCCCCGCCGTCTCGGCCAGCGCCCCGAAGACATCACCGGTCACCCCGCCGAACCGGTGTACGCAGTGCCGCAGCAGGAGTTGGGCCGCGCCGAGCGCCAGCAGCACCGCCAGCGCCTGGCGCAGTGCGCCGTACGTCCCGAGGCACGCGCCCGCCGCCGCGCACCCCGCGATGACGGCAACGGCCGTACCCAGCGCGGCCCCTGCGGGCACGGCCCCGGCCACCGCGGCGCCCAGGCCGTCCGGGCGTGCGGCCGGGACGCCCCTGCGGCAGGCGAGGGTGAGCGCCAGCCGGGCGGTGAGCGCGCAGACGACCGCGCCGACCGCTCCGTACGCCCAGCCCTCCCCGTACAGCCGGGCCAGCGCCGCGATCTGGGCGAGCAGGACGAGGACCAGGGCCACCACACCGAACGGCCCGATGTCCGACTGCTTCATGATGCGCAGCGCGTCATCGGCGGGCTTCGCGCTGCCCAGCCCGTCGGCGACGTCCGCGAGGCCGTCCAGATGCAGACCGCGGGTGAGGGCCGCGGGGACGGCCGTGCTCACCACGGCGGCCAGCAGCGGCCCGGGGCCGAGCAGCAGCACCGGTACGCCCAGCGCCGCCGCGCACACCCCCACGACCAGCCCGGCAAGCGGGGCGCAGAGCATGCCCGAGCGGGCCGCTGTGCGGTCCCAGCGCGTGACACGGACCGGGAGGACCGTGAGCGTGCCGAAGGCGAAACGTATGCCGTCCATGGCGCGCAGGTTATCCGCTGCCGGGGGCGGATAAGTGGGGATAAGTTACGTACAACAGCCGGAAAGGGAAGCGGGTGACATGGGTCACTGGTGGGCGCGGAACATCGTGGAACCGGGCAAGCTCCCGCTGACGCTGGCGCTCTTCTCCTTCATCCTGTCCTTCGTGGTGGTGCGGTCCATCGCCCGGCTGATCCGCGCGGGCCGCGGCCCGTTCCGCAATGTGACACCCGGCGGTCTGCACATCCACCATGTGGTGCCCGGCGTCGTCCTGGTGGTCATCGGCGGCTTCGGTGCGGTGTCCAGCGGCCGGTACGGGGTGGGCGCCGCGGTCTGCGCGGTCCTGTTCGGCACCGGCGCGGGCCTGGTGCTCGACGAGTTCGCCCTGCTGCTCCATCTCGCCGATGTGTACTGGAGCGAGGAGGGCCGCAAGAGCATCGAGGTCGTGGTGCTCACCGCCGCCCTGGTGGGGCTCGTCCTGGGCGGCTTCCTGCCGTTCGGGGTCAATGAGCTCTCGCCCCAGGAGGCCCGGGGCCGGGGCCTGTTCGCGGGGGACGCAGCGCTCAACTTCCTGTTCGCGATCGTCGCGCTGAGCAAGGGGAAGCCCAGGACCGCCCTGATCGGCGCCGTGGTCCCGTTCGTCGCTCTGGTCGGCGCCGTCCGCCTGGCCCGGCCGGTCTCCCTGTGGGCCAGGCGGTTCTACCGCCGCAGATACCGGACCCGCGCGCGGGCGATCCGGCGCGCCTACCGTCACGACAGACGCTGGGCGGGCCCCCGGCGCCGGCTCGGGGAGTTCATCGGCGGCGCCCCCGACCCGGGGCGGAGCGCGCTGCCCGGGGGCGACGGCGGACCGCCCCGCTGAGACCGGCGGTCCCGCCAGGCCGTCAGGGCGCAGAGCGCCAGCGCCGCCAGGATCGCCGCCAGATGCTCCTTGCCCGCCAGGTTGTCCTTGAGTACCAGTTCCAGGACCATCCCCACGATCACCGCACCGGCCGTCCACCGGGCGCCGAGACGCCAGCAGACATAGACGGCGAGACCGACCACGGCGGCCGACGGGCCGGTGTCGACGATCAGCGCGTCCGACGCCTTCACACCGAAGGGGCTGCCCGGCCCCAGCGAGATCGCGACGCGGGCGTACAGCGTCCCGGCGAGCGTGGTGACGTACGAGATCAGCAGCGTCCGCCGCCAGCCGATGCAGATCTCCGCGATACCGAACACCAGGAGCACCTGGATCAGGGCGCCCCAGACCGGCAGGTCCAGCGCCGGAACGAACAACGAGAGGGGGGTGCGCAGCAGCGCCACCCAGAGCGGATCCGTCGCCCGTACGAACCCGACGTCGGTCACCGGACCCAGCCCCCACGACTGGTTCTGCACGATCTGGAAGCACGCGGTCAGGGCGACGGCACTGAGCGTCAGCGGGACGGCACGCCACTTCCTGGCGACGAGCGCCGTCCGTACGGCGGTGAACAGCGGCCCCCACTCGCGGCGGGCCGCGGTGCGCAGGGCGCGGCGGTTCACCGTCTGGTCCCGAGCGGCTTGCGGTGCAGCCACCCGGGCAGCCCCGGGGCCTCCAGGAAGCCCTCGGCGCGCGCCGAGGCGACGGCGATGCGCAGCAGGTCCGCGCTCTTCTCGAACAGCATGAATCGGGGCTCCCAGATCGGCCGGTACTTGGCGTTGGCGCGGTACAGCGACTCGATCTGCCACCACCGTGAGAAGAAGGTGAGGAAGGAGCGCCAGAGCCTCAGTACGGGGCCGGCCCCCAGCTTCGAGCCACGTTCGAAGACCGATCTGAACATCGCGAAGTTGAGCGAGAGCTGAGTGATCCCGATCTCCTTCGCCCGCCGCAGGAGTTCGATGATCATGAACTCCATCAGTCCGTTCTCCGCCTCCCGGTCACGGCGCATCAGATCCAGCGAGAGCCCTTCGGGGCCCCACGGGGCGAAACTCAGCACGGCGCGCAACTCGCCTTCGCCGTCCCGGCATTCGAGCATCATGCAGCGCCCGTCCGCCGGATCGCCGAGCCGTCCGAGCGCCATCGAGAACCCCCGCTCGGTGGCGCCGTCGCGCCAGTCGTCCGCCCGGCGCACCAGATACTCCATCTCGGCCCCGGGGATCTCCTCGTGGCGGCGGATCCGGACCGTGTACCCGGCGCGCTGCACCCGCTTGTACGCCTGGCGGACGGTCCGCATGGCCCGGCCCTCCAGGGTGAACTCCGCGGTGTCGACGATCGCTTCGTCACCGAACTCCAGCGCGTCGAGACCGTGCCGGGCGTAGACGGTGCCCGCCTCCTCGCTCGCCCCCATCACCGCGGGCAGCCAGCCGTGCTCGCGCGCCTCGGCCAGCCACGGTTCGATCGCTCCCGGCCACGCCTCCGGGTCGCCGATCGGGTCACCGGATGCCAGCGATACGCCGCCCAGCACCCGGTAGGCGACGGCGGCCTTGCCCGTGGGGGACCAGACGACGCTCTTGTCGCGGCGCAGCGCGAAGTAGCCGAGCGAGTCGCGTTCGCCGTGCTTGTCGAGGAGGGTGCGCAGCCGCTCCTCGTCGTCCGGGGTGATCCGGTCGACGGCGCGCCGGGAGCGGAAGGCGGCGAAGAGCACCGCGAGGAGCAGCACCGTGGAGAGCACGTTGATGAAGACGTCCACCCAGGAGGGGGTCCGGATGCCCGGGATGACGGCGTCGCCGGGGACCAGCGAGACCAGCCGCGTCACGCCGTACCGCCAGCGGTCCAGGAACGTCGAACGTGAGGTGTCGTGGGCCGTGTTGGTGAGCGTGACCAGCAGCGTGGCCAGCAGTGAGCAGACCAGCAGCCCGCCCACGGCCACGGCGGCGGCCAGCTTCGGGTTGGAGCGGTCGCCCTTGGCGTAGTACTCCCGCCGGCCGATCAGCAGCGACGCCACGAAGGCCGCGGTCAGGATCAGCGAGATCCAGTTCTGGGCGTACCTGCGGAACTCCGGGAAGCACATCGCCAGGACCAGCACCAGCAGGAAGAGTCCGCTCATCACGAGGTTGAGCAGCCAGGCGGCCCGCTTGCGGCGGCGCATGGTGATCGCCAGGAAGAGGCTGAAGGCGCCCGAAGCGAAGCCCGCGGTGAGCAGATAGGGCGTGAAGAAGTACTCGGTGTTGTGCCGCCGCAGATCCTGGCCGAGGGAGACCCATACGGCGCCCAGCAGGTTGATGAACGTCACGGCGCGCAGGTACCAGACCGTGAACGCGGCGCAGCGGCGCGACCTGAGCGAGGTCAGGGCGGTGCTCCCGGCAGATGTACGGACTTCTCCCATGAAACGCGATGATATGGGGCGCCGCGTGTCCTGCCGGGACCTGCTGGGACCGGCGGCAGGCCGCCGGTCCCGGTGCTACTCCCCACTGTCTCCCGCGGAGGGCCCCGGCACCATCGAAGTCACGTCATTCCGGCCCGCGTTCGGTGTGTTTCCGGCCGGATCCTCTGTACCGGATGCGTCTTCGGCGGCGGTCGCGGCACTCCCGGCGTCCACGGCGTGCGCGGCGTCCGCGGCGGAGCCGGTGCCGTCCGTCCCGGTGGCGTCGGCGCCCCCGTCCGTCCCGGCGGTCGGGTCCGCCTCTCCGGACCCGTCCGCGCGCTCCGGCAGCTCCGCCGCCAGCGCCGCAGCGGCCTGCACGAACGGCAGCGCCAGCAGTGCCCCCGTCCCCTCGCCGACCGTCACACCGTGGTCGAGCAGCGGGGTGAGCGCCATCCGGTCCAGCGCCTTCGCCTGGGCCGGTTCACCGCTGACCTGGCCCGCCAGCCAGGACTCCGGGGCGCGGAAGGCGGCCCGCTGGCCCACCAGCGCACAGGCGGCCGAGACCACACCGTCGAGGATCACCGGCAGCCGACGTACCGAGCACTGGAGCAGGAACCCGGTCATCGCGGCCAGATCCGCGCCGCCCACCGCGGCGAGCAGCTCCAGCTGGTCGCCGAGGACCGGGCGGGCCCGGCGCAGCGCGTCCCTGACCGCCGCGCACTTGCGCATCCAGACGAGATCGTCGATGAGCGCTCCGCCGCGCCCGGTGACGACCGAGGCGTCCGTGCCGCAGAGCGCGGCGATCAGGGTCGCGGCGGCCGTGGTGCCGCCGACGCTCAGATCGCCGAGCACGACCAGATCCGTTCCCGAGTCGGCCTCCTCGTCGGCGATGGCCATGCCGAGACGTACGGCCTGCTCGGCCTCGTCGAGGGTGAGGGCGTCCTCGATGTCGATCCGCCCGGTGCCACGCCGCACCCGGTGCCGTACGACCTCGTCGGGCAGCAGCGCGGGGTCGCAGTCGAGACCGGCGTCGACGATCCGCACGGGCAGCCCCTGCCTGCGGGCCAGCACGGCCACCGGGCTCTCCCCGTCCAGCACGGCCCGCACCAGCAGATGCGCGCTCCCGGCCGGCCGCGCCGAGACCCCGAGGCCGGCCACACCGTGATCGCCCGCGAACAGCACCACACGGACGTGGTCGACGGGCCTGACCGGCACCGCGGACTGCGCGGCCGAGAGCCACTCGCCCAGCTCGTCGAGCCGGCCCAGCGCGCCGGGCGGGACGGCCAGCCGCTCCCGTCGTTCCTCGGCTTCACGCCGTACGCCGCTGTCGGGGCGTTCGATCAGATCGGAGAAGTCGTCGAGATTCAGCGCGCTCATTCGCCGAACAGTACCGGCAGCCCCGCCGGACGGGTGCCGTGCGGGCCCCGCATTCCTCCGTCGGCACCCCTCCACCGGGCGGATCGCCGGGCCGTGGCGTTCAGGCCCGCACCACGATCGCCTGTCCCGCGACCACCAGGAGGACGTGTTCGCACTCGGCGGCGAAGGCCGCGTTCAGCCGGCCGAGTTCGTCGCGGAACCGCCGGCCCGACGCGGTCGCGGGCACCACCCCGGAGCCCACCTCGTTGCTGACGGCGACGACCATCCGCCCGGTGGCCCTGACCGCGCCGACCAGCTCGTTCACCCGGTCGCGCAGGGCCCGCTCGCCGCCGTCCGCCCACCGCTCGTCGTCCCAGGCGCCCACCCGGTCCATCGCGTCGGTCAGCCACAGCGACAGACAGTCGATCAGCAGCGGCGGCCCGTCGTCCGCCAGCAGCGGCACCAGTTCGCAGGTCTCCTCCGTACGCCAGGAGCCCGGCCTGCGCTCCCGGTGCAGCCCCACCCGGGACGCCCACTCGGCGTCGCCGTCACGGCTGCCGCCGGTCGCCACGTACACGACACCGGGAAAGCCCTCCAGACGCCGTTCGGCCTCCACCGACTTCCCCGAGCGGGCCCCGCCGAGCACCAGGGTGCGGCGCGGCAGATCGGGCACCGCGTGGTACTCGCCGACGAGCAGTGTCGTGCCGTCCGGCACCGCGCGGGCGCCCGCGGCGGCCAGCCGTCTGGACAGCTCGGGGCCGGGCGGCACCTCATGTCCGATGTGCACGGCGACCAGGTCGGTGGTGCCGTCGACGGCCCCGGTCGCGCGCAGCCTGGCCAGGGCGTCCGGCCGCCCGACGACATCGGCCAGCACCATGTCGTACGGCGCGGGCCCGTCGTCCGGGAGCCCGGCCGGTGAGCCGCCGGGCGGCAGATACAGCAGCCGGTCGCCCTCCGGCGACGTCACCTCGTACCCCGTCCCGGGCGAGTCCATCGGCACCGCCCGCACCCGGTGCCCGCTGAGCAGCGTCAGCACCCGCCCGTCCGCCACCCGCCCGGCCTGCGGCAGCCCGGCCGGCAGCTCCACCGGCGGTCCGCCGTGCGGATGGGTCAGCAGCACCTGGCGTACACCGGCCAACGAGTGTCCGGCGCGTGCGGCGGCCAGCGCGGCCCCCGGAGTGAGATCGAGCAGGAGGACGCCGTCGACGAGCAGCGCGGTCGCCGCCCGCGCCCGGTCGCCCCTGGCGGCCGCGCAGACGGCGCACGGACAGTCGGGGCGGGGGAGTCCTTCGGGGGCACCGGTGCCGAGGAGAGTGAGTTCCACGAGAAGATCCTCCCGCGCCGCCGCTCCCGGTGCTCGCCCGGCTACGCTGCCAGCAGGCCGTGGGCCCGCGGGGGAGACCCGTACGGGACCGGGACCGGCCGAAGACAGCGTGGCATCAGCGTGGCATCCAGGAGGCGGACATGGCATGGACGTGGCGGTTCGAGAAGTCCGACGGTACGGAGACCGAGCCGGCGGTGGCGCCCGACGAGTTCACCACGCAGGGTGATGCGGAGTCCTGGGTCGGCGAGGTGTGGAAGGAGCTCGCCGACGGTGGCGCCGACCAGGTGACGCTCTTCGAGGACGGGGCCAGGATCTACGGTCCGATGAGTCTGCACGCGCAGGACGTGGCGGGCGACGCGGACGCGGCCGGTCCGGCCGACCCTGCCTGAAGCGCGCTCCGGCGGCGGTGGTGGGGGCGGCGCCCTTACGGGTCCCGCTCCCGCCCACTCCTGCGGGGCCTGGCCGCAGGGCGGCCGGGCCCCGCGCCCCGCTCCGAGCCCGGCCCGGCCCTACATCGTGCCGAGCGTGACCTCCGCCGACTTCGTCCTGCCGTCGCGCTCGTAACCGACCTTGACCTTCTGCCCCGGCTTGTACGAAGCGAGCGCCTCGGAGAGCGCGGTCAGCGACTTGACCGGCGTGGAGGCCACCCGGACGACGACGTCCCCGGTCCGCAGTCCGGCGGCGCTCGCAGCGCCGCCCTTGGTGAGGGAGACCACCGCGACCCCGGCGGGCTGGAAGTTGGCGCCCACGACGGTGCGCCCGGTGATCCCCAGTGCGGCCCGGCCCGAGTTGGTGACCTTGCCGTTCTTGATGATCTGGTCCGCGATGTTGGTCACCATCGACGCGGGGATCGCGAAGCCGATACCGGGTGCGGCGCCGTTGCCCAGCTGCGGGTCGGTCGCCGCCAGGGTGGGGATGCCGATGACCTTCCCGTCCAGGCCGACCAGTGCGCCGCCGCTGTTGCCGGGGTTGATCGCCGCCGATGTCTGCACCATGTTCCCGATGGTCGCCCCGGTGCCGCCGCCCGAACTGCCCTCGCTGACGGTGCGTCCGGTGGCCGACACGATCCCCTGGGTGACGCTGCTGGAGAGTCCGAGCGGCGAGCCGAGCGCCAGCACGATCTTCCCCATGTCGACCTTGGACGACCGGCTGAAGGAGGCGGCCTTCAGCCCGGACGGCACCTTGTCGAGCTTGATGACCGCCAGATCCTGGGCCGGGTAGCTGGAGACGAGCCGGGCGTGCAGCTGGCCGCCGCCGGTGGCCGATGTGACCTTGAACTGCTTGCCCTTGCCCACCACATGGGCGTTGGTGACGATGTCGCCCTTGCTGTCGTAGACGATGCCCGAACCGAGGTCCTTGCCCGACTCGATCTGGACGACCGACGGCAGGACGTTCTTGATCACCTGCTCGTAGTTGCTCTGCAGGGCGTCCCCACCGGTGGCCGGATCGGCGGCGGCCCGGGAGTCGGCGGCGGGCGATGAGGAGGGACCGGAGACGGCGTCGGGGGCGGACGGAGAACCGGAACCTGAGCAGCCGCCCACCAGGGCGACGCCACAGATTCCTGCGGTCAGTGGCAGCAACAGCCGGTGCGCACGGCTATGGACACGGCCACGGGTACGGGAGGAATCCATGTCCGTAGTGTCGCTTTCGGCAACCGGGGTCTGCCTGCGGTGCGCCGCCGATCAGGGGAAACCGATCAGGGGAAACCGGCCAGAGGAAACCGGTCAGGGGCAACGATCAGGAGAAGGCGCCGCAGGGCAGCCCCGTACACCGAAGGGCATCAGCCCCGTACCCCGAAGGCGTCAGCCCCGTACACCGCACAGATGGAGCAGCGCCGCCACGCTCTTGTACGGCTCGGTGCGCCCGGCGCGGTCCTCGGCCGCCAGCAGCTGGTCCAGCTCATGGGCGGACGGCAGCTCCTCGTCGTTGCCCACGTTGTCCGTGAAGACCCGGACCCCGTACCAGGCGTGCAGGGGGGCGGCGATCCCCGCCAGCGTGGCGGTGACCGCTTCGAGCCGGTCGGCGCGCACGGTGAGGCCGAGCCTGTTCTCGTACGTGGCGCTGTCGAAGGCGGCCAGCGCGGTGGGCCAGTCACCGGCCATCCCGGGCCGCATGGCCAGCGCGTCGGCGTTCCGTACGAGCAGCGAGAGCAGCCCGCCGGGTGCCAGCATCCGGGCGAGGCCGGCCAGCATCGCGTCCGGCTCCTGGACGTACATCAGGACGCCGTGGCAGAGCACCACGTCGAAGCTGCCGGGCAGGAAGTGCGCACCGGTCTCCCGGCCGTCGCCGTCCAGCAGCCGCATCCGCTCACGGATGCCCTCGGGCTCGGTGGCCAGTGCGTCACGTGCCACCTTGAGCATCGCGGGGTCGGACTCCATACCGGTCACCGTGTGGCCGGCGCGCGCCAGGCGCAGGGCCTGGGTGCCCTGCCCCGTCCCGACATCGAGGATCCGCAGCCGCTGCCCCACCGGGAATCGCGCCGCGAGCTGTTCGTCGAGCTGACGCGCGACGAGCTCCTGGCGGACGGTGTTGCGCAGCCCTCCCAGGCCCTTCAGCCATGCGGCCGAAGCGCCGTCGAACCCCGAGATGCCCGTGCTCAGGGCCGCTCTCCGCGCTTGACCTGCGGCTTCGGCAGGCGCATCCGGCGCATCTGGAGCGTACGCATCAGACCGTAGGCCAGGGCGCCGCCCTTGGGCTCGTTCGGGAAGCGCTCGTTCATCTGCTTCCGCATCCGGAACCAGATGCCGGCCGAGTCGATGATGATCAGCACGATCACGATCAGCCAGAGGAAGAGCGCGATGCTCTGGACACCCGGCAGCTGGATGACGCTCAGTACCAGGATGACCACCGCGAGCGGCAGGAAGAACTCGGCGAGGCACCAGCGCGAGTCCACGTAGTCCCGCGCGAAGCGGCGGACCGGGCCCTTGTCCCGGGCCGGCAGATAACGCTCGTCACCGCTGGCGAGGGCCTCACGCTGCCTCGCCATGTCCGCGCGGCGGGCATCGCGCTGACGCCTGGATGCCTCCTTGCGGTCGGTCGTGGGAGTGACCGCGCGGCGTCGCTGGGACTGCGCCTCATTCCGCTTCGGGGTGGGGCGACCTTTGGGGGCCTGCGGGTCGCGGGGCTGCTTGGAGAGGTCCGGCGTCACCTTGGCGGTGCGGGCCTTCTCTTCATTGGCGCGGCTTCGGAACACAAAACCCAAGGGTACGGGGTGCTGTGCGGGGCAACAGGACCGAGGGGGAACGATCGCGCAACGGTCTGCCGGGCCCGCGCGGGCCTCCGCGCCGTTTACGCCGGTTCTCGGGGCCCTCCCGGGGGTGCTCCTACTCCCTGCGCGGGAGCGGAACCGCCTCAGCTCGTCCTGGAGGAGGAGCGCATCCGTCCCCGAACAGTGCGGTAATGGACGCAGGCCCCGTAGTGTGGGTTCAAGTGCTGGAGCTGAAGTCCGTCAGAAGGGGGCGCGCGAAGCCCATGAGCGGTGTCATGAAGCGTATGGGAATGATCTTCCGCGCGAAGGCCAACAAGGCCCTGGACCGGGCCGAGGATCCGCGCGAGACCCTCGATTACTCGTACCAGAAGCAGCTCGAACTGCTCCAGAAGGTACGCCGTGGGGTCGCCGACGTGGCGACCTCGCGCAAGCGTCTCGAACTGCAGCTCAACCAGTTGCAGGGGCAGTCCACCAAGCTGGAGGACCAGGGGCGCAAGGCCCTCGCGCTGGGCCGTGAGGACCTGGCGAGGGAGGCGCTGTCGCGTCGTGCCGCGCTGCAGCAGCAGGTCACCGACCTGGAGACGCAGCACCAGACGCTGCAGGGCGAGGAGGAGAAGCTCACGCTCGCCGCCCAGCGTCTGCAGGCCAAGGTCGACGCCTTCCGTACGAAGAAGGAGACCATCAAGGCCACCTACACGGCGGCCCAGGCGCAGACCCGGATCGCCGAGTCCTTCTCGGGGATCTCCGAGGAGATGGGCGACGTCGGCCAGGCCATCGCACGGGCCGAGGACAAGACGGCCCAGCTGCAGGCCAGGGCGGGCGCGATCGACGAGCTGCTCGCGTCGGGCGCCCTGGACGACCAGTCCGGTATGGGCAAGGACGACATCTCCGCCGAGCTGGACCGGATCTCCGGTGGTACGGATGTGGAGCTGGAACTGCAGCGCATGAAGGCCGAGCTGGCCGGCGGGTCCTCCGGGTCCCAGCAGGCCATCGAGGGCAGTGAGCCGCAGGACAGGCCCCATCCGAATCTGGACAAGCAGTAGGGACGCGTCATGATCGTACGGATCATGGGTGAAGGCCAGATGGAGCTGGCCGACAGCCACCTCACCGAGCTCAACAAGCTGGACGACGAACTGCTCGTCGAGGTGCAGGGCGGCGACGAAGCGGGCTTCCGTCGCACACTCCACGCCCTGCTCGACAAGGTCAGGGAGCTGGGAACCCCGCTTCCCGACGACTCCCTGGCCCCTTCGGAGCTGATCCTGCCGCCCGCCGACGCGACCCTCGCGGACGTCAGGGACATGCTCAACGACGACGGTCTGATCCCTGGCTGAGCGGCTTCCTGGCTGATCGGCCTCTCGACTGAACGGCCTCCAGGCTGAACTGCTCCCCGGCTGACCGGCCCGGCCGCACGGCCCAGCACTTCCTCCCCGGCGCCCCGTCCCGTACCGCCCCCTCCGGCCGAGGGGAAGGTACGGGACGGGGCGCCGGGCTGTGTCCCGCCGTACGGCCTGGGGCGTACGGCACGCGTACTGGTGGGACCCACTCCGCACCGGGACGGGCCGGTCTCCCGCGCCGCGTCCCCGCGCCCCCGCGCGCTCGCGCAGGCGGGGCTCCCGTGCACCGGCGAGGTCCGGTCCGTGCACGCCGTACCGTTGCTGGACGTGACCCCACCGTCGACCCCGTCGAGAGCCGCCGCCCGCTACACCCGGACCGGCGACTGGCTGCGCGCCCATCCGACGGCGCTCGACGCCGTGCTGGCGCTGGCCGTGCTCGTCTGCATGATCACCGGTTCGTTCGCCGACACCGGCGGTCCCGAAGGGCCGACGTTCGGTGACAGAAGCCCCGAGCTGCGCAGCGTCGTCCTGATGGTGGTGGGCGCCGCCGCCCTGGTGCTGCGGCGGCGGCGCCCGATGGCGGTGCTCGCGGTGACCGGCGCGGTCACCATGGTCGAACTGATCGCGGGGGAGCCGCCCGCGCCGGTGGCGATGAGCGCGGTCATCGCGCTCTACACCGTCGCATCGCGCACCGACCGGCCCACCACCTGGCGGGTCGGGCTTGTGACGATGGCCGTGCTGACGGCGTCGGCGATGTGCTTCAGCCGGACTCCCTGGTACTCGCAGGAGAACCTGGGGATCTTCGCGTGGACCGGGATGGCGTCGGCGGCGGGCGACGCGGTACGCAGCCGCCGCGCGTTCGTCGACGCCATCCGGGAGCGCGCCGAGCGGGCGGAGCGCACCCGCGACGAGGAGGCAAGACGCCGGGTCGCCGAGGAGCGGCTGCGGATCGCCCGTGACCTCCACGACGTCGTCGCCCACCACATCGCCCTGGTCAACGTCCAGGCCGGGGTGGCGGCCCATGTCATGGACAAGCGCCCCGACCAGGCCAAGGAGGCGCTCGGGCACGTACGGGAGGCCAGCCGCTCCGCGCTCAACGAACTGCGTGCCACGGTCGGCCTGCTGCGCCAGTCCGGAGACCCGGAGGCGCCCACCGAACCGGCGCCCGGCCTCGCCGTCCTGGACCATCTCGTCGACACCTTCCGCAACGCCGGACTCCCGGTCGAGGTGGCCTGCGACCCCGGGCAGACCGCCATGCCCGCCGCCGTCGACCTGGCCGCGTACCGGATCATCCAGGAGGCACTGACCAATGTGCGCAAGCACGCGGGGCCCGGCGCGCGGGCCGAGGTCAGCGTGGTGCGGGTGGGCCCGGCCGTGGAGGTCACCGTCCTGGACGACGGTGCGGGCAGGAACGACGGTGCGGGCAGGAACGACGGGGCGGGCCGGGGCGACGATGAGGGCCGGGACGGCGCCGCCGGGCCGGAGGCCACCGGAGACGGCGCGGTGGCGGACGGCGGGGGCCACGGCCTGACCGGGATGCGGGAGCGGGCGGCCGCGCTGCGCGGCTCCTGCTCGGCGGGGCCCCGCCACGGCGGCGGCTTCCGCGTACAGGCGATACTGCCGGTCACGGCCGGAGCGGGGGAGGACGCATGACGATCAGGGTGTTGCTCGCCGACGACCAGGCGCTGCTGCGCAGCGCGTTCCGGGTGCTGGTGGACTCGGAGCCCGACATGGAGGTCGTCGGGGAGGCGGCGGACGGCGCGCAGGCGGTGGCACTCGCCCGCACCCGGGCCCCCGACGTCGTCCTGATGGACATCCGGATGCCCGGCACCGACGGACTCGCCGCCACCCGCCTGATCAGCAGCGACCCCGAACTCGCCGCCGTACACGTGGTGATGCTCACGACGTTCGAGGTGGACGAGTACGTGGTCCAGTCCCTGCGGGCCGGTGCGTCCGGATTCCTCGGCAAGGGCGCGGAGCCGGACGAACTGCTCAACGCGATCCGTATCGCGGCGGCCGGCGAGGCGCTGCTCTCCCCGGTGGCCACCAAGGGGCTCATCGCGCGATTCCTCGCGCAGGGCGGCAGTTCGGACGGATCGGCCCCCGAGGCGTACGCGGGACGGCTCGCCGCGCTCACCGTCCGCGAGCGGGAGGTCCTCGTCCAGGTCGGCGGCGGCCACTCCAACGACGAGATCGCCGAGCGGCTGGCCGTCAGCCCGCTCACCGTCAAGACGCATGTGAACCGTGCGATGGCGAAGCTCGGGGCCCGCGACCGGGCCCAATTGGTGGTAATCGCCTACGAATCGGGCCTGGTCCACCCGAGGGCGTAGCGGCGGCATACTCCAGCTGCGGTATGCGCCGGATAAGTAAGGCACTTGGGAGCGACGAATCCGGCCCGCCGGATGGCCGAAGGTAGGGGTGGGGTGGGCCACGTGCCTCCCCCGGCCTTCCGCATCCCTCTGGCTCCACCTGCCTCGCACGCCACAGAAGAGAGACCCCATGTCCTGGCTGTCCAGATTCAGCCTCGCGCAACGGGCCCTGATCGGGCTGATATCGATCGTCGCCGTCGTCTTCGGTGCGATCGCGATACCGCAGCTCAAGCAGCAGCTGCTGCCCACCATCGAACTGCCGATGGTGTCGGTGCTCGCCCCGTATCAGGGAGCCTCCCCCGATGTGGTCGAGAAGCAGGTCGTCGAGCCGCTCGAAGACACCATCAAGGCTGTCGACGGCATCAAGGGCGTCACCTCCACGGCGAGCGAGGGCAACGCCGTGATCATGGCCCAGTTCGAGTACGGCAACGGCGGCAAGCAGCTCGTCGCCGATGTCCAGCAGGCCGTGAACCGGGCCCGGGTGAAGATCCCCGACTCGGTCGACCCGCAGGTCGTCGCCGGTTCGACCGACGACATCCCGACGGTCGTGCTCGCCGTCACCTCCGACAAGGACCAGCAGGCGCTCTCCGACCAGCTCGACCGCTCGGTCGTCCCGGTCCTGCAGAACATCGACGGCGTCGCCCAGGTCAGCGTCGACGGCGTACGGGACCTCCAGGTCACCGTCACCCCCGACGCCAGGAAGCTGGCCGCCGCAGGGCTGAACGCGGCGACGCTCAGCCAGGCGCTCCAGGCCGGCGGCGCCACGCTCCCGGCCGGTGCGTTCTCCGAGGACGGCAAGAGCCGCACGGTCCAGGTCGGCGGCGGCTACACCTCGCTGAAGCAGATCGAGGACCTGCGCGTCACGGGCCAGGCGGCGCCCGGTGGCGCACCGCAGGGCGGCAAGGCCCCCAAGCCGGTCCGCCTCGGTGACATCGCCAAGGTCGCCGAGCAGCCCGCAGCGGCGGACTCCATCACCCGTACCAACGGGAGGCCCAGCCTCTCCCTCTCGCTGACGATGGATCAGGACGGCAGCGCCGTCGCCATCTCCGACGCGGTCAAGGACAAGCTCCCCGAGCTGCGCAAGACCCTCGGCTCGCACAGCGATCTGACGGTCATCTTCGACCAGGGCCCGTCCGTCTCGAAGTCGATCTCCGGCCTCACCACCGAGGGCGCTCTCGGCCTCCTCTTCGCCGTGATCGTCATCCTCGTCTTCCTGGCGTCGCTCCGCTCGACCCTGGTCACCGCGCTCTCCATCCCGCTCTCGGTGCTCCTGGCGCTGATCGTGCTGTGGACCCGCGACCTCTCGCTCAACATGCTCACCCTCGGCGCGCTGACCATCGCGATCGGCCGGGTGGTGGACGACTCGATCGTCGTCCTGGAGAACATCAAGCGTCATCTGAGCTACGGCGAGGAGCGGCAGACGGCGATCATCGGCGCCGTCCGTGAGGTCGCGGGCGCGGTGACGTCGTCCACGCTGACGACCGTGGCGGTCTTCCTGCCGATCGGCCTCGTGGGCGGCATGGTGGGCCAGCTCTTCGGCTCGTTCTCCATCACGGTCACCGCGGCGCTGCTCGCCTCGCTGCTGGTCTCGCTGACGGTGGTCCCGGTCTTCTCGTACTGGTTCCTGCGCGCCCCCAAGGGCTCGGCCGGCGTCGACCCGCAGGAGCTGCGCCGCAGGGCCGAGGAGAAGGAGGGGCGCAGCCGTCTCCAGCGCCTCTACGTGCCGGTGCTCCGCTTCGCGACCCGGCGCCGTATCACCAGCCTGGTCATCGCGGCCGTGGTGCTCATCGCCACCTTCGGCATGGCCCCGCTGCTCAAGACCAACTTCTTCGACCAGGGCGACCAGGACACCCTCTCGCTCACCCAGAAGCTCGACCCGGGCACCAGCCTGCAGGCCGCCGACACCGCGGCCAAGAAGGTCGAGAAGGTGCTCGACGGCATCGACACGATCAAGGACTACCAGGTCACGGTCGGCTCATCGGGCTTCGCCGCTGCCTTCGGCGGCGGTACGGGCGCCAACCAGGCCTCGTACCAGGTGACGCTGAAGAACGCGTCGGACTACGACAAGACCCAGGACCGTATCGAGAAGGGCCTCGCCAAGCTGCACGGCATCGGCGACGCCAGCGTCGGCAGCGGCGGCGGCTTCGGCGACCAGGACCTCAGCCTCGTGGTCAAGGCGGGCGACGGCGACACCCTCAAGAAGGCGTCCGAGCAGGTACGGGCCGCCGTGGCCAAGCTCGACCACGTCAAGGACGTGCAGAGCGACCTCTCGCAGAGCGTGCCGCGGATCTCGGTGAAGACCAACGACAAGGCGGCCGCGGCGGGTTACAACGAGACGACGCTGGGCGCCGCCGTGGGCCAGGCGGTCCAGGGCACCACGTCGGGCAAGATGATCCTGGACGACACCGAGCGGGACGTCGTCGTGAAGTCGGAGCACCCGGCCACCACCCTCGCCCAGCTGAAGAACCTGAGCCTCGGCCCGGTCAAGCTGGGCGACATCGCCACGGTCAAGCTGGTCCCGGGACCGGTCTCGATGACCCGTATCGACGGCGCCCGAGCGGCGACGATCACGGCGAAGCCGACCGGTGACAACACCGGCGCGGTCACCAGCGCGCTCCAGTCGAAGATGAACGACATCAAGAAGGCGCTGCCCAGCGGTGCGACCGTCGACATCGGCGGTGTCTCGTCCGACCAGAGCGACGCGTTCAAGAACCTGGCGCTCGCCATGCTGGCCGCCGTCGCGATCGTCTTCATGCTCCTCGTGGCGACGTTCCGCTCGCTGGTCCAGCCGCTGATCCTGCTGGTCTCCATCCCCTTCGCGGCCACCGGCGCCATCGGCCTGCTGCTCGTCACCGGCACCCCGATGGGTGTCCCGGCGATGATCGGCATGCTGATGCTCATCGGCATCGTGGTCACCAACGCGATCGTGCTGATCGACCTGATCAACCAGTACCGCTCGCAGGGTCTGGGCGTGGTCGAGGCGGTCGTGGAGGGCGGCAGGCACCGACTGCGGCCGATCCTGATGACCGCACTGGCGACGATCTTCGCGCTGCTCCCGATGGCGCTCGGTGTCACCGGAGAGGGCGGCTTCATCTCGCAGCCGCTGGCTGTGGTGGTGATCGGCGGTCTGATCACCTCGACGCTGCTGACGCTGCTGCTCGTGCCGACGCTCTACGCGCTGGTGGAGCTCCGCAAGGAGCGCCGGGCGAAGAAGAAGGCGGCGAAGCGCGCGAAGAAGTCGGGCGACGCGGACACGGCGGGTGCCGACTCGTCGTCGGACGAGCCGGAACCGGCGAACGTCTGACCCGCCCGGCATGACGAGGGGCCTGTCCCACACGCTCGTGTGGGACAGGCCCCTTCGGGTTTCCGCTCGCTGCCTGAGCCCTTCTGCCAGGAGAGCGGCGGCAACGCCGTCCGACGAGGGCGCGGTGAACGTCAGGCGGCCCCGCTGAGGGCCTCGACGATCCGGAGCCAGGTCCCGCCGTGCGGGTCGGCGTGCCGGACGCTGAGGGCGACGATCTCCCGCAGCAGCCGGATACGGGTCTCCTCGCGGGCGCGGGGGATGAGCGTCGCCAGCTCGTCCGGTTCCACACCGTCGGCGGCTCCGGCGAGCACCATGCCCGCCTGGGCGTGGGTGAGGGAGGACAGCTTGTCGTCGAAGACCTGCCCCTCGACGGCCGCCGCGTGCAGCAGCGCATTGCCGTCTCCGGCGGCCAACGCCCGTTCCACGTAAGCCTGGAGGGCGGTCCGGTCCTCCACGAGGCGGTACGCGGCGTCCAGCCCTTCGGTGCGGGCGATATCGAGGACGGCGACGTGCGCGAGCGGGGTGGTCCTGGACGGCTGGGCCTGGAGGAGGCGGGGGTGGTCCTGGAGAAAGGCCCGTGACTCCGCCCAGTCGGCGCACCCCACCCACTCCGCCAGCTGCTCCGCGAGGATCAGCGGATCGTAGGCGGCGGTCACGCCGTGGACGAGGACGGCCTCGCGGAGCACGGTGTGCCGCTGTGCGGTGCCGGGGTCCAGCAGTGCCAGCTCTTCGAGGGCTGTCGCCGCCTCGTCGCTGCTGAGTGCGTCGGCGTTCCGGGACCAGACATCGCGGGACCGGGGCCAGTCGGGCGCGAACAGCCAGGAACCGACGAGAGCCAGAGTCTCCGGCGACAGGGCGAGCCAGGCCGGTGCGGGGGCACCGGTCTCCTCCTCCCAGGCCGTGCGGACCGCGTCCTGACCGCCGTCCGCACGCAGCGCCCGCCGGGCCCGTACGGCCACCGGGTCCGGCCCTTCCGGCTCCACGGGGGTCCTGTCCAGGCAGGCCACCAGCTCACGCAGACCGGCCTCAGGCCAGGGGGCGGGGCAGGACAGCAGGAAGACACCGCGCTCGACGCCGATACGGCGGGCGGTCGCCGGGTGGACCGTCACGAAACTGTCCACGGCCTCGTCGAATGCGTGGACCGCCGATGTGTGGTCGCCGGTGTGGGCAAGGGACTCGGCCAGGTTGTTGAGAGCGGTGACGAACACGGTCCCGAAGGCGCCCGGATCGGCCAGGGCCAGGCCCCGCCGGATGGCGACGGCTTCCCGGGCCGATGTCACCGCCCCGTCGTAGTCGTGGTTCTGCTCCAGGTACACGCCGAGGTTGTTGAGGGCGGTGGCGAGATCCGGGAGGGAGGTGTCGGCCTGGTCGGCGGCGAGTTCACGCCACAGCCGTACGGATTCGTGCGCGGGAGCCAGTGCCTTCTCCGGGCTGCCGGTGGCGGCGAGACTCTCCGCGAGAGGGAGGAGGGCGCGGGCGAGGTCGGAGCGGAAGGCGGCCGGGTGCTGTGCGAAGAGTTCGCGGTGGATGGCCACGGATTCCTCCGCCGCCCGCAACGCGGCGGCCGGGTCCCCGGCGTCGTTCAGGTGGTTGGCCAGGTTGTTGAGCGTCGAGGCGAGGTCCGGGCGGAAGGCGGGCTGCCGCGCGGCGAGTTCGCGCTGGAGGGGGAGCGCTTCCCGGGTCGATGCGAGCGCCCCTGAGACATCACCCAGGACAGCGCGGACGGTGCCCAGATGGCTGAGCGCCGTGGCGAGCCTGGCGGAGGAGGCGCTCGGGTCCAGCGAGACGAGGCGGCGGCGGACGCCGACCGCTTCCTCGGCCTGCGGCAGGGCCGCCGCGGGCTCCCCGGCGGCGACGAGCGCCTTCGCGAGGTTGTGGAGGAGGTCGGCGAGTTCCGGGAGATGTGCGGTCGGCTGTTCCGCGGCCACTTCGCGCTGGACGCGTACGGCTTCCCGCAGCAACGCCACGGCGGTTCCCCGGTCATCGGCGGAGAGCGTTCCGGCCAGGGTGCTCAGGGACAGCGCGAGGTCCGCCCGGAACGCGCCGGGGTGCTCCGCTGCCAGCTTGGCGTACAGCCGCGCGGCCTCCTGCGCGGGGGCGCGCGCCCCCTTGGGATCTCCGGTCGCGGAGACCCGCTGTGACAGATTGGTGAGTGCGGCGGCCAGACCGGGCAGGAACGCGGTCGGATGACGCGCGCCGAGGTCCCGGTAGATGTCCACCGCCTCCTGGATGGACGCGAGGGCCCCCGCGCGGTCCCCGGCGTCCGCGCGGTGCGCCGACAGGTTGTTCAGGGAGTCGGCCAGCGAGAGCAGGGCATCGGAACCGCCCCCGGCCATGGCCCGCTGGATACGCACCGCCTCCTCCGCGGGCGGCAGCGCGTCCGCGTGGGCGCCGGTGCTGCTGAGACTGCCCGCCAGATTGTTGAGGGCGGTGGAGAGGTGGCCCAGAAAGGCGCCAGGGTGAAGTGCGCCGAGTCCGCGGTAGATGCCGACCGCTTCTTTCGCGTGCGGGAGCGCGGCGCGGTGCTGTCCGCCGGAAACCAGGTGCGCCGCGAGGTTGGTGAGCGTACGGGCGAGACCCGGGCGGAAGGCCTCTGGACTTCGCGTGGCGAGTTCGCGGTAGATGCGTACGGCCTCCCGCATCGGACCGAGTGCGCTTTCGTGGTCGCCGACGCCTGCGAGTCTGTTGGCGAGGGTGCTGAGGGAGTCCGCCAGATCCGGGAGGGCGTCGTAGGCCCCGGAATCTGCCAGTGCCCGCTGAATGACGACTGCCTCGCGTGCGGGTGCCAGAGCCCCTGCGAGGTCACCGGTGGCGGCGCAGTGGCCGGCGACATTCATCAGGCCACGAGCCACCGCGGCACGGTGATTTCCGGGAGATTCCCGTTCCAGCTCCTCCCACAGGGACAGTCCCTCCCGCGCGGTGGAGAGCGCACCGTCCAGGTCGCCCTCCGTCCTGAGCCGCTCGGAGAAGTACTGCAACGCCTGGGCCAGAAACGGCGCCGCGCCCGGCCCGGCCCGCTCCACCAGCCCCCGCAGCATCCCGATCCCCGGAGCACCCGCCAGCGCCGCGTGCCGGGCCAGCCCCCACACCACGTACGGATCGACCGCGCCCCAGTCGCCGCCCACCGCTCGCCGCTCAACGTGCGCGACGAGCGCGGCCACCACCACCTCGCCGGCCTCGGATCCCTCCGGCCCCTCCCGTCCCGCGAGATACGACACGAACGCGTGGTGGTACAGCCGGAACACCGCCTGCCCGTCCTCCGCGTCCTCGACGACATAGCGGCCGTAGGCGGACAGCACCCAGTCCACGTCGCTCTCGTCGTACGACACAGCACCGCCACCCAGCGCTCCGGCGACCTCCTCCCACACACCCCCGGCGGGCATCCCGGGCCCGACCGTCCACGCCAGCGCGGTCAGTAGGTCCCGTGCGGCGTACGGCAGTTCGGTACCGTCCGCGCGCACTCGTACAGGGCCCACCCGCAGGTCCTCGTCGAACGCCGCCCCGATGGAGTCCGGCAGACCGGACAGCCACTGGTCATCCCCGGCGCGGGCCCCCGCCGGCAGCGACCCCGTCACCAGCCGCGCGAAGAGGAACCCGCCGCCCACCGCCGTGGCACGCGCGGCGACCGCATCGCCCGCCTCCCGTGCCCGGTCATCCGGTACACCGGCCGCAGCGCACCGGCGGAACACATACGCACCGATGTCCTCCTGCGTGTGCGGTTCCCGCTCCAGGTCCGCCGTGGTCACCCCCGTACCGGTCAGCCGGGCCAGGGCGTCCGGCAGGGTCTCGTGCACCTGCCCGTCCTCCTCGATCCGGCTGCGGAAGGCACGTTCGCGGGAGCCGAGCAGGACCGGGCCCGTCCGGCTGAGCGGGAAGACCAGCTCCTCGATCATGGCGCGGAGGTGCTCGGCGGGTACCTCGTCCAGGCCGTCGATGACCAGCAACGGCCGTGGCGACAGCCCGCGGAACTCGCCCCGGAAGTCGTCCGCGTTCCGGGGCTCCGGCAGTCCGAGCTGCCGGGCCAGCTCCGATGCCGCCCGCAGAGGGCTCAGGCCGCGCAGATGTACGGAGGCGAGGGAGCGGCCGGGGCGGAGGCCAGGGTCCGGGTCGTCCTCGCGCAGGCCGCCGTGCGCCTCGGTCTCCTTGCGCCGTACGGGATCGGTGAGCGTCGCGACCCGGCCCAGTACGGCCGACTTGCCGCAGCCCGCCGGGCCGGTCACCAGGAAGAGCCCGGCCTCGTCCGCCTCCAGCCATGCGGTGATCCGGCCCAGCACCTCCCTGCGGCCCGTGAAGAACCAGCCCTCCTCGCGGTACCCGGCCCCGCGCGCCGCGAGCACCAGGTGCTCCGCCGGCCGGGCGGGGGAACCGGGCACATGGCGCGGGTTGGGGAAGACCGGCCGCCCGGTGCCGAGGGCGGCCGAGACGGGTGTCTGGCCTTCGCCGTGCCATCGCTCACCCAGCGCGGCCAGCAGATCCGGGCCGCTGACCAGCGCGTTGTGGGCGCTCCAGGCCGAGCGGTACTCGGTGGTGGCAGGGCCGGCCTTCAGCACCTCCGCCAACGCGGTGAGCAGCGGGCCGCCGCCGTCCGATGTCTCGTTGCGCCGGCAACTGGCCATGATGCCGAACCACTTGGCCCGGCCGGGCGGCGTGGACACGGCCGCCCAGCGCCGCAGGGCCTGCTCCAGGCCCCGGCCCACCGCGTCTCCCGCGTAGCAGGTGTCGACGATCAGCAGGATCTGGTCGGCGCCCGAGGCCACCGCGTCACTGACCAGTGTCCCGGCCGTGACGCCCCGCTTGAGGGCGCGCGCGTCGCGCGTCACCTGGTCGGCGTCGAGATCCAAGTCGCAGAGCGCCAGCCGTAGTTCGTCGTCGACCAGCACCCCGTGCCCGGACCAGACGATGACCGCGGGCTTCGCCGCCCCCGTCCTCAGCCAGCTCTCGCTCCACGCGGGCAGCTCCTCGTCGAAGGCCGCCCAGGACGGGTTCCCGCCGCCCACCACCCGCGCCGCGATCCCCAACTCCTCCAGCAGCGCGGCGATCTCCGTCATCTGGGCCGCCGCCCCGGTCAGCCGGGGGAAGCTCCGGCTGTCGGCGTACTCCTCGCACACCACGCACAGCGCCGTCCCCACCGGCTCGCGTCCCCTGTCGCCCGCCGTACCCGTCTCACGCACCATCGCCCGCCCTGCCTTCCTGTACCAACACCAGCGCGGTCATCACGACATGGCCCGCGTTCCCCGTACTCACCCGCACCCGGTGCGGCCCGGCCGGCAGCCCGGCGAGGCGCGCCGCGTAACGGCCCCCGCCCAGGTTGTCCAGCGTCCGCACCGGACCGCCGTCGGCCGCCGCGAAGACGGCCACCCGGTCATGGCCCGGTATGTGCGGCGGGACCGTGGCCCGCAGCTCGTAGACCTCGCCCTCGGTGACCGCGTCCGGCGCGTCCACCGCCAGCGGGACGTCCGGGGCCTGCGGGCCGCGGTGGACCGGCGGGTCCGGGGTGAGCCAGTTGTAGAGCGCCTGGCGCAGCGCCGTGTTGTTCTGGAGCGAGCCGTGCCGCTCCCAGGGCGTGTACGCGGGCCGTCCCGCCACCCCCGCATGGGCGCTGGAGAACCGGGGCACCCGGCCGTCGCCGCCCTCGTCGGCCCCGTCGATGGTGAGCAGCCCGGCCAGCTTCCCGCCCCGGACCTCGGCGGTGGTCGGGGTCGGCTGGAGCACTCCGCTGACCGGTACGTACTCCACTCCGTGTGCGGCCCCCGCCCCCGGCTCCCGCAGCGCCCCGTGGAAGCGGGCGGCGTCCTGGAGCAGTGCCGGGTCGGCCCCGGGCAGGCCGGTCACCTCGCGGGCGTACCGCAGCGGGGCGCTCGGGGCGGTGATCAGCGCGGCGTAGTCGGGGACCAGCTGGTGCAGGGAGGGGAGGCTGCGGGCGAAGGCGGTGAGGCCCTTACCGGCCGGGCCCACCCCGTTGACCAGGGAGAGCAGGGCGTCGAGGGAACCCCGGTACGGCGTTCCGAGCGTGATCACCCGGCGCGTCACCTCCGCGCCGCCGCACCGTTCCACGTACTGCCGGGCGACCAGGCCGCCCATCGAGTGGCAGACGAAGACGACCCGGGCCCCGGCACGCTCCGGCGCCGAGGCCCGCCAGCGGCCGAGCCATTCGCCCACCCGCTCGGCGAGGCGGTCCGCGTTGTAACGGCAGGACAGCCGCCAGTCGTAGGCGAAACAGACCAGGTTGGCCGGGGTGTCCGCCGCGTCCCGCACGTCCCGGCGCCGGAGCGTGAAGTGGTGTTCCAGCCACTCCAGGAAGCCGTCGTAGCCGTCCACGAGCGTCCCGATGCCCAGCAGCCCGTGCAGATCGCGCACCGGACCGAGTGGGCGCACACCGTCCTCCGGGTGGGCGTCACCCAGGTCCCGGGGCAGTGCCAGGCCCCTGACGGAGCGGCCGAACGTACGGATTCCGCGGAGCAGGGCCGGACCCGAGAGACCCCACACCTCGTGCCCGTCCGCATCCATCAGCCGGCTGCCCAGAATGCCCGGGACGACGACCACCAGGTCGTCGACCCGGCTGCGAGACGTCATATGGCGCCGTACCCCCGTCATTGCGCTGCTGCCCTGGAAAGCAGCGTAATGACGGAAAGGGCCCCGCACGTGCCATATGCAGGAATCGCGAGCAGTGCCCCTACGGCAGCGCCAGCATCCGTTCCAGGGCGAGCTTCGCGTACTTCTCGGTCTCCGGGTCGACCTCGATCCGGTTCACCAGGTTGCCCTCGGCCAGCGACTCCAGCGTCCAGACCAGATGCGGGAGGTCGATCCGGTTCATCGTCGAGCAGAAGCACACCGTCCTGTCGAGGAAGACGATCTCCTTGTCCGGGTGCGCGTGCGCCACCCGGCGCACCAGGTTGAGTTCGGTCCCGATCGCCCACTTCGAACCGGCGGGCGCCGCGTCGAGCGCCTTGATGATGTACTCCGTCGAGCCCACCTCGTCCGCGGCGGCGACGACCTCGTGCCTGCACTCGGGGTGGACCAGCACCCGTACGCCGGGGATCCGCTCACGCACGTCGTTCACCGAGTCCAGCGAGAACCGCCCGTGCACCGAGCAGTGCCCGCGCCACAGGATCATCTTCGCGCCGCGCAACTGCTCCGGGGTGAGGCCGCCGTTCGGCTTGTGCGGGTTGTAGAGGACGCAGTCGTCCAGGGACATCCCCAGGTCCCGTACCGCGGTGTTGCGGCCGAGGTGCTGGTCGGGGAGGAAGAGGACCTGCTCGCCCTGGTCGAAGGCCCACTCCAGGGCGCGCTGGGCGTTCGACGACGTACAGATCGTGCCGCCGTGCCGGCCGGTGAAGGCCTTGATGTCGGCGGAGGAGTTCATGTACGAGACGGGCACCACGCGGTCCGCGACACCGGCCTCGGTCAGCACGTCCCAGCACTCGGCCACCTGCTCGGCGGTGGCCATGTCGGCCATCGAGCAGCCCGCCGCCAGGTCGGGGAGCACGACCTTCTGGTCGTCGGTGGTCAGGATGTCCGCCGACTCGGCCATGAAGTGCACACCGCAGAAGACGATGTACTCGGCGTCCGGCCTGGCGGCCGCGTCACGGGCGAGCTTGAAGGAGTCGCCGGTCACGTCGGCGAACTGGATGACCTCGTCGCGCTGGTAGTGGTGGCCGAGCACGAAGACCTTGTCCCCGAGCTTCTCCTTGGCGGCGCGGGCGCGCTCCACCAGGTCCGGATCGGACGGGGACGGCAGGTCGCCCGGACACTCGACACCCCGCTCGCTCCTCGGGTCGGCCTCACGGCCGAGCAGCAGCAGGGCGAGCGGTGAGGGCTGTACGTCGAGATCCTGACGGGGCTGGGCGGTGGTCACGACACGCACCCTTTCTTCTCAAGATTCTTCTCAAGAAATACGTGCGGCTTGTGCCGCTCCGGTGGAACCGGTGCTGCCACCGGGGCCTTCTCGTCTAAATGACGCTATCTATCATAGCCGCTTCACGTCACATTGACGATGTCAATTTCGTCAATGTGACGTATCCCTGGAGGCGTACTTCTGTGACGTGGCTCAAGGGGTGTGCGAGCATGAAGGGGCAAAGAGAAGTGCCCGGCCCGGAATGAATCCGTGGCCCTGCCGGTTGCAGTAGTCGGCAAGCAGTCCGTACTTCCCCTGCCTCGGCGGGGAGACCCCATCCCGGGAGTGAAGCAGATGTCCGTATCGGACGAGAAGACCACGGTGAGCGACGGCATCCTCCTGTCCGACGCCGCCGCGTCCAAGGTCAAGGCCCTGCTCGACCAGGAAGGCCGTGACGACCTCGCGCTCCGCGTGGCTGTCCAGCCCGGCGGCTGCTCGGGCCTCCGCTACCAGCTCTTCTTCGACGAGCGCTCGCTCGACGGCGATGTGGTCAAGGACTTCGGCGGAGTCAAGGTCGTCACCGACCGGATGAGCGCCCCGTACCTGGGCGGCGCCTCCGTCGACTTCGTGGACACCATCGAGAAGCAGGGCTTCACCATCGACAACCCGAACGCCACGGGCTCCTGCGCCTGCGGCGACTCGTTCAGCTGAGCCTTCCCGCACAGCGCACAGCGGCGGCGGCCCCGGACATCCGGGGC
>NZ_JBHYWP010000063.1:0-47355 GCF_042751845.1 Streptomyces sp. NPDC059398
CTCGGATCGCTCCCCCAAACCGCGCGTGAGACAGCCCGCTCCGCGGGATCTCTCAACGGAGTTCGCTTCGCGAACTCCTAAAGCTGGCTGCAGGGATGCGGCGGCGCTTGGGACCTCCCCAAGCGCCGGCCTGCTGCTAAGTCTCAAGGGTTCCGGGCCGCTCTTGTGTCGATGGGAAGCCTTCCGGAATGCTTCCTTAGTGGAATCCATGAGAAAAAGTTACGAGATCTCTGAGATTTCGGGGCGTTCCTCTTCGGCGGGGACAGTGTCGGCTTCACGGAGGATGCTCTGGATCAACTGGCTTCTATTTTTGGAGAGCTGGCCGTTCTTCTGGCTGGTGCGGACCTTGCAGAGCCAGGGTCCGATCATGACGCGTTCCCCGTCGACCTCGATCTCCTCCCGGGCGCCGGGAGGACGGTCGTGCCGTTCTATGAAGGCCCGCAGCAGTGTGGCTGTTTGTTCGAAGGAGCGGCGTTTTCTGGTCTGGGGCGTGCTGGGTATGGAGGGGGCGGTGGTCTTCTTCGTCGACAGGGTGATGTGGTCTGGGGTGAGGTCGAGGCGGGCCAGGAGGTGGCGTTGGCCATCGTCAAGAGTGTTCCAGGTGGTGAGCTGGCGCTGCAGCCAAGTGCCGACTTTTACGCCGTCAATCACCGTGTCGCGGCGCAGAGTTGCGGGGTCGTGTCCGTCCTGGATGTGGCGGGCCAAGAGGTGGTACTTGCGGTGCCAGTCGGGTCCGTGCGGGAGGAGCCAGTCCGGGTCGAGGACGATGAGGCGGATGTGGCGGGTTTCGGGGAGTTGGCCTTTGCGGGCCAGACCGCGTTGGTCGACGAGGAACTGACCGCCGGGAGCATAGGCGGGGATGGCGAGGTGGCCGTGTTCGGTGTGGAAGGCCTCGATGAGGGTCATGTTGCCTTCGAAGGCGGCTTCATTCTCGTCCCAGATCATGCCGAGGGTCTCGAGTTCGGCGATCCAGTCCACAGTGAGGGTACGTCGGCGGTGGGCGGTGCGTTGGCCAGCGATGAATGCTCCCAGGCGGTAGCCGTATGCGTCGGTGTAGTCGACCGGGACCTTCAGATGGCCGTGTTCGGCGTGGTAGCGGGTGGCCGCAGCCAGGCCGGCGCGGCGGGGTGCGGAGAGCACCGCGCCGGCCGACGGCCAGACCAACAGGTCCATGGCGCGGGCGATCGCGTGTGGGTCGAGGGTGAAGTCGAAACGGAACCGGCGTGCAAGAAGGCGGTGGGTGCTGTCGTCCAGGCGGTGCGCGGTGGCCTTGCGGGGGGCGCGGGCAGCGATGGTCTGGTCGTGGTGGCGCAGCGCGGCGGTGATCAGCCAGAGGGCTTCGAAGGGGGTGTCGAGGAGGTCGGTGGGGTCGGCCTCGGGTGGGATGTAGGCGGGGATGACCAGGCTCGCGGTCTTCACGTCAGTGGTGGGGGGTTTGCGCAAGGCGCGGCCCAGTGCCTGGACAATTCGGCGCACGCTCTCGGTGCGGGAGGCGAAGACGATCGCATCTACGACCGGCAGGTCGATGCCTTCGGACAGGACTTGGGCGTTGGTGATCACTGCACGGTCGGCGTTCATGAAGCGGCCGAGGATTTTGGCGCGCTGGTCGGGGGTGTGGTTGCCGTTGATTGAGGAGACGGAGAGCTTCGCGGCCCAGGAGGGGCGCTGGTCGGGTGGGAGGGTGCGCAGGGTGTGGGGGAACTGGCGGGCGAAGTCCGCGGCGTCTGCGACCTGCTGGAAGTAGACGATCACATGCTTGAGGTCGTGTTCGGTCATCGCTTTGAGGACGGCCAGGTGCAGGGCGGTCGTCCGGCGCGTGGTCGGGGTGAAACCTGTGTGCGTGCCGTCGGGGTCGGTCAGGACGGTGCGGAGGACGGTGTCGGTGATGGTGGGGACGAGGAGCTGGTAGTCGGCCAGGACTCCGTCCTCGATCGCCTGGGCGTGGGTGTAGGTGTGCAGGCGGGGGCCGAAGACTTTCGGGTCGTCCATAGAGGCGATCAGGGACGGGGACTCCCATGCGGGTGCGGTCGAAGCGGTCCGCATGGGGCGCGGTCGGGTATCCGGTGCTTCGGCCAAACGGGGGGCCTCCCATTCGTAGGGCGTCGCGGTCAGGTAGAGGCGGCGGTCGGTGCGGATGCGGGAGGCGTCGTGGACCATCGTCCACTCTTTGTCCCAGGAGCCTGCGGTGCGGTGCGCCTCGTCCACGATCGCGAGGTCGAAGACGGGAGCCGGGAAGACGGAGTGCTGGATCTCCTCGATCCGCTGGAGGGAGTCCAAAGTGACGAATACGGTCGCCCGCTCGTTCTTCTTGGCGCGCTGGGTCAGCCAGTACGCCAGGTACTCCCCCGACCCCGTACTGCTCGCCCCGGCCTCAGCGAGCACGGGGTGCTTTTTTGCGTTCAGTGACGACACCGCCATCAACGGCTCGGTCCGCCCGTCCGCGCGGGCCGCCGCCGCCCACTGGCCGATTAGATCCCTCGAAGGGACCACCACCAGCAGGAACCGGATGTCGAGGGCTTCGGCCGTACGCAGTGCGCTCAGTGTCTTGCCCGTGCCGCAGGCGGAGACCATGTGGCCACGGGTTCCGGACTTTCTCAGTCCACGTACCCCACTGTCCACTGCCGCCTGCTGATCCGGGCGCAGTACCCGCCGGGCGGGAACGGAGGAGTCAGGCAGGGCCAGGGGGCTGTCCCGAAGAGCGAGGCGGGGGCTGATGGCCATCAGGCGGTTCCTTGGGACATCGACAGAAGGTTCGCAAGGGCTAGGGGCGGACAGGTCACTGGGAGAGGAAGTCCGTTCCCCGCATCTGGAGTCCGTCGACCAGGGGGACGGCGGTGTCCGCCGCTTCCCGGTGCTGTGCAGCTGTGCACGCGTCGTGTATGGCGTTAGTCAGTCCTGAGTTGTGGTACTTCGCAGCAAGCTGGCGGAAGGTGGCCGAGGGGCGGAAAACGGTATCCGCCGACGCGTCCTCATCGACGAGCTCCGCGGGAAGCCCGCCGTGCATCTCCGAAGTGATCAGGCATGTCCAGTCGATCAGTTTGCATGTCGACCCTACGTCGCTGGCGACGCGGTCGAGAAGCGTGGACCGGCACTCGTGGCATTCGTCCACTGTCGCGTAGAACAGCTGGTCCAGCAGAGCAGTGTCGATCCTAGTCGCAAGGTCTGGATGCAGCTCGGACGGCGGAATGAACTGCCGTTGTCGGCGGCGGACCGTGGCCGCATTGTGTACATGGTCAGCGCCGATCACGATTTTCTCCACGGCTGCTGCCTCCTGCAGGTTCGATATCTGGTCTTTCAGCCCATCGTCGCGCGCTCTGTCTGCACAGCGAGCGGAAATACGAATATGCCGCGCAGCGCTAGATCTTCTAGTAGGGAGGCTGTCGGCCCGCTCCCCCACCTTGCGGTGCTTCACCGTTGCCACCGCGCCCTTGCTTCGATCTCACGTCTGGCTTTGTTGCATGACATGCGCCGGGGGCGCCCCGGTGTCACCGCTGGCGGCGAAGAGTTGGCAATATTGGCAAGGGTCGTTGCCTAGTTGTGCCATTGGCTCTTATCTTTGTGCCATGACCGACATGAGGTTCAGCATCGTGATCCCGTACAAGCAGCGCCTGAACAACATCAGGGCGGTCCTGACCTCGCTGTGTGAACAAGACCTGGAGCCATGGAGCTTCGAGGTCGTCATCGGGGCAATGGAGTACGACCCCGCCTTCGTCGCGCTCTGCGAGGAGTTCACCGGGCGGCTACGGATCGTCTCGGTGCTCTCGGCCGAGGAGTGGAACACCAGCAAGGCCCGGAATCTCGGCATCCGGCAGTCCTTGGGGCGGGTGGTCGTCGTGCTTGATGCCGACGTGGTCCTCGCGACGGACGCCCTGCGCAACCTCTGGCAGACCTACTACCGGCACGGGCAGAACGTCTGCGTGCAGGGGGAGGTGTTCGGGTACGACGATGTGCTGGACGAGGACATCGACATGGTCGCGGCTCAGCCCTACAGCGTCTACCGCACGGCGCTCGAAGAGCTCGACGCGGCGCCGCTGGGCCGCCGGGATCCGCGGTGGTCCCCGGAGTACGCCGCCGCCATCGCTCGCTTCCCCTGGGCCTTCGTCCGTACCGGCTTCATGGCGCTTCCCGCCTCGGTGATACGTGATCACGGTCTCCTGCTGGACGAGGGCTTCCTCGGCTGGGGAGCCGAGGACCAGGAGTGGGGTCTACGGATCTCCAGGACCGGCACCCCGATCGTGCTCGGTCAGGGGGTCCGGGGCATGCACTTGCCGCATCACCGTGACTTCGCCGCCCAGGACCTCTCGGCCGGTGTGACCAACCGTTACTACCTGGCCAAGTGGCCGCGTCTCGAACTGGAAATGGCGCTGGCGCTGGGTGGCTGGCTGGAGGCCGAACGTCATCTACCGGAAGTCGAGCGGCAGATGGACGTCGTGGCGGGGGCCGGAAAACGGCTCGGTGTCGCCCTGGGAACCGTCGGGGGCACCCGCGTCCTCGTGGTGGGCGCCGTCCTCGTCGCGTCGGCGGACGGCCACCACACGCTGATCGACGCCACGGGCGCGGCACTCTTCGCCCCCTGGCCGAACGGACACGAGGAGGTGATGCCGCTCCTCGGCCTCGCCCTGCCCTACGAGGACGCGACGTTCGACGAGTGCCATCTCCTGCCGGCCGTCGACCAGCTCAGCGAACCCTATCGGCAGGCTGTGCGGCGTGAGGCCGGGCGGGTGTCGAAGAAAGTCCTGCCGGTCAGTCCCTGACCTCCCACCCCACCCTCTGGAGATGACCATGAACGCAACCCCCATCCGCCTCTCCGTGGCCGTGATGAGCCACCCCGACCGGGCCGCGGCTGCTGAGGCGCTGGCGCGCAGATACCCCGAACTGCGCGCCCGTGTCGTCCTGGATCCTGACCCTCAAGGTCCGCCGAGCGCCCTCAGGACCGCTCGACGGGCCTGGGCAGCGGTGGAGCCGGACGCGACCCACCATCTGGTGCTCCAAGACGATGCTCTGCTCGCCGACGACTTCGCAGCGCGGCTGGCCGCCCTGATCACTGCCTACCCGCGCGCCGCTCTGAGCCTGTTCGCGGAGTGGGGCTCGCGCTCCTCGTACGCGCTGCGGATCGCCGCCATGCACGGGCACCACGTGGCCCCCGTCGTCGACGACTACATCCCGTGTGTGGCACTCGTCCTGCCTGCCGAGGACGCCCGGCAGTTCGACGGCTGGGCCGGGGCCAAGGCCGCCACGGAGGATCCCGATGACCTCACCCTGCTCCACTATCTGGTCGAGCGGAAGACCCCCGCCCTAGTCCCGGTGGTCAACCTCGTCGACCACGAGAACGGCGACAGCCTCGTCGGCAACAACGTGCATGGTCCCCGCAGCGCCGCCTGCTCGGTACCGTGGCGCGACGATGTCGCCCTTCCCGCCGTTCCGTCCCTCCTGACAGGACTCGGGACGGTCCCCTACTACGACTTCTGGGGGCAGTACTCGGACGCCTGCCTATCCGATCCGAGTTCAGTGGACGGCAGGGTGCGCAGTTCGGCCCGCGTCTTCCTGCGAGAGAAGGGTGTCAGCGAGGTGGAGCTGGCGGTCGGGCTGCGGGCCGCGCTGGAACGGTCACCCGAGCGCGGATTCCTGGTGGACCGGCTCAGCGAGGTCGTGCTCACCGAGGTGTGGATCGTCTCCTTCCTGCTCGGCTACCTTGCCGCTGCGCACGAGGGGCGGGGCGCCGGTGCCCTCGACCTCACCGGGAGGGTGGCCGGGGCGGCGCTGGCCACCCTCGGACCCGGCGCGGTGCGGCGCGTGGTCCCCACCCGGTGGCTGCCCGCCATCGGGACGCTGCTGACACCGCTCGTGATCGACGCCGTACGGGCCGGAGCGGCACGCGTCCCGCTCGTCGGCTGACAAGCGGGACGGGCGGGGCGTGGTCTCCCCCGTGAAGTGAGAAACATGATCCGACGGGCGTCCGCTTTCCGCGGGCGCCCGTCGGCGTAGTGGCGTGGTCCACGGGCCGTGGGGTGCCACCAACCAGGCCTCGTCCCGCCCGTCGCGGCACGCCCGGGCGCCGCGATGGATAGGGCAAGGCCTGGCGCCCGGGGAGCAACCGCGGGTGCCAGGCCTCGGCTAGCCGTCAGCCGTAGCTACGGGCCTGAAGGGCGAAGAGCTCGGCGTACAGCCCGTTTGCGGACACGAGTTCCGCGTGCTCGCCGAACTCCACCACCGCACCGTCCTCGAGGACTACGATCCTGTCGGCCATCAGCACCGTCGAGAAGCGGTGGGAGACAAAGAGGGTGACACCCCCGTCCCCGCTCACCTCGCCGGCCGTTCCCGCATACCGTTCGAAGACGGCGTGCTCGGCCGGCGCGTCCAGGGCGGACGCCGGCTCGTCCAGCACCAGGAGCAGCGGATCTGCGCGGAGCGCCGACCGGGCCAGTCCCAGTGCCTGCCACTGGCCACCTGAGAGTTCGGCCCCGTCGTCGTAGCCGCGGCCGAGTATCCCGTCGAGGCCGCCAGGAACCCGGTCGATGACCGCTCCGGCGCCGGCTGTCGCCATCGAGCCGGTGAGGGCCGCATCGTCGCCGAGTCGCGCCAGGTCGCCTGTACCCACGTTCTCGCGCAGCCTCAGTTCAAACCGGGCGAAGTCCTGAAAGAGGGTGGAGACCCGGTCCTTCCACGCTTGGGCGGGAACGTCACGCAGGTCGGCACCGTCGACGAGGATCCGGCCGCTCGTGGGTTGGTAGAGACCGCACAGGAGCTTTACCAGGGTGCTCTTGCCTGCACCGTTTTCGCCCACCAGCGCTACGGTTGCCCCGGCCGGGAGGTCCAGGGTGACGTCCTGGAGTACAGGGCGGTCGGTGCCGGGATAGGTGAACGAGACATGGTCCAGCCGGATGCCCCGCTGTAGTCGCCGGGGCACGGTTGCGGACGCTGTGGCGGGCGGCTGTGTACGGGTCGTCGGCCAGGTGCGCAGCGCCGTCAGACGGCGCTCGGTCGCGCCGGCCGCCTGGAGGGTGGAAAGCATGCCGAGGGCGGCGGCCACCTGTACGTTGATCTGCACGGCGACAGTGATGACGAGGACTACCTCGCCGACCGTGACCTGCCCGGCGGCGGCCCGGCGCAGCACGAGGTAGACAGCCGAGAAACAGGCGACGGTGAACACGAGTTGACCTGCGGCCCGCAGTACCGCCCCTGTGACCTGGCCGCGTCCGATCCGGGATGTTCCGGACTGCCAGCTTGCGTCGTGCAGCGCCACCAGCGCGTCGTCGGCACCGAAGAGCCGTGCCTCCTTGGCTGATTGCGAGGATGTGGCTACGTGGAGCAGATGGCGTGCTCTGCGGTTGTGTTCGGCAGCTGCTGTCTTGCCGGCGTCGACCTTGCGCTGGGCGTATCGCCCCAGCACGACGGGCGGCAGCGCTCCGAGGGGCAACAGCAGCAGCCACGGTTCCAGCGAACCGAGAATGGCGGTGATCAGCGCAAGTTGCACGCCGAGCGTGGTGATCTGTAGCAGGGCTTCGACGTAGCCCCGCATCTTCTGGATCTCCTCACGGACCAGCGCCATCGTGTCGGCGAAGCCGGAACTCTCCAGATGTTCCACACCGCTGGTGCCGTTGGCGTATTGGATGAGCTCGGAGTTCACCCGTCCTTCGGCCTGTTCGCCGAGCTCGAAGTAGTACAGGTGGGCGAAATGGCCCATCATCAGCTCCGCCACCAGCATCAAGGCGATCACGCCGCCAAGGGCCGTCGCCTGCGCCGTCTTTCCGGCGAGCATCCGGTCGGTGAAGGCGCCCAGTGCGACGGCGACGACGGGCGTCGCCACATGGCCGATCCCCATCAGGACAAATGACTTGAGGAGTCGGCCGCGATCGGTTGCCCAGGCTGTGCCCAGCAACCAGCGTGCCGTGCGGGCAAGGCCACTCACCGCGTCACCTCTGTCATCGTCCGTGTCGTGCGTGGTTCCACGGGGCCCGTGGGAGCCTCCGCGAACCGGTCTGCCTGCAGTCTGAACATCTCGGCGTAGCGCCCCTCGGCCGCCATCAGTTCCTCGTGGGTGCCGCGTTCCACCACGTGTCCCTCCGCGAGGACCAGGATCTGGTCCGCCCGGCGAACTGTGGAGAAGCGATGGGAAATGATCAATGTGGTGACGCCCTCCGTCAGTTCGAGGAATCGGTCGAAGAACTCGACCTCGGCACGGACGTCGAGTTGTGCCGTCGGTTCGTCGAGCACCATCACCGAGGCGCCGGCCCGTACGGCGTACAGGGCGCGGGCGAGCGCGACGCGCTGCCACTGCCCGCCGGAGAGGTCGGTGCCGTCCTGGTACTGCCGTGAGAGCACGGTGTCCAGGCCCTCGGGCAACCGGTCGAGGAAGGCGTCGGCGCCTGCCCGCTGGGCGACTGCTCGTAGTGCCTCGTCGGAGCGGGGCATCGACGGCGCGCCGAGTGCGATGTTGTCGGCGGCCGTCAATTCGTAGCGCGCGAAGTCCTGGAAGATAACGGCGAGTTGCCGGTGCCAGTCGCGAACGTCGATGTCCGTCAACGGGCAGCCGCCCACGGTGATGTGTCCCTCGGTGGGGTCGTAGAGCCTTGTGAGCAGCTTTACCAGAGTCGTCTTGCCGGCTCCGTTGAGGCCGACGACGGCGGTGGAGCGTCCGGCGGCCAGTTCGAGGTCGAGCCCCTCCACCACGGCGCGTTGTCCCGGGCCGTAGCGGAAGCCGACGTTCTCGAAGCGGATCGAGCGCCGCGCAAGCCCGGTGGCCGGTACCGATCCCCCGGGGACGAGCGCCGGCATCGCGCGTGCTCCGTCGCGGAAGGCCTGCAGCGCGTGCAGGGCCATCAGGCCGTACTGGGTCTGGACATCGCACTCGGGGAAGTACACGCCGAAACGCATCAGGATTAGCACGGCCTGCAGGGCCATCCCCAGGCGCAGCAGGTCAAGACCGTGGCCGCCACCGGTAAAGGAGAGTCGGGTGAACACGACAGCGGCACCGACCAGGCCTACCAGCGCCAGTTTCACGAACGGGAGCCCGAGGATGCGCCTCCGTCCTCGCCACATCGCGGAGAGGTACGCAGTGGTTTCCCCCCGGTACCTGTCAGCCAGCCAGTCGACCAGGTGCAGCAGCCGGATCTCCTTCGATGCCTGCGTCCCGGTGGCGAGGTTCTTCAGGTAGGTCGACTTCCGCCGCTGGGCGCCGAGCCCGTCGTAGAAGTCGCCGAAAGAGCCCAGTGAACCCCGTTGGCCGAACCTCACGGCGAGAGCGGTGGCGCCGATAACCGCGCCGGAGAGGGGATCGATGGCGTAGCCAACCAGCGCGACGGCGCCCGCCAGCTGGAGGTATCGGGCGAGCAGAGCGAAGAGGCCCGCTGCTGCGTCACCCGGCGAGGCGGAGGCCCGGTCGAAGGCTTCGCGGGCCACGTCGAGCCGGTCCAGGAGCCGCTGATCGTCCAGCGCCATGGCAGGCGCGTCGGCGAGGGCGGAGCGCATCAGTTCCCCGCGGCAGCGCTGGTCGACATGGCGTACGACCAGCTCGCCGAGTGCCGCTTGGAAGGGGGCCAGCAGCTGCTGGGCTCCGAACGTCGCGCCCGCCACGAACAGGACCACCAGGACCCCGGCCCAACCGCCGGGCTCCGCGCCCCCGAGGGTCGTCGGAACGCGGTGCAGCAGGACGCTCATCGTGATCACGAAGAGGATGGGCAGTAGCCCGAGCAGGAGGTTGAGCAGCAGGGCGCAAAGCCGGATCCCTGGTGGGACGTGGCGCAGCAACGTCGCGATGTCCAGCCATCTGCTCAGTCGCCTGCGCAACCTGTCGGACGGTCTCGTCACGGGTTCGTCCCCCTTGAGAAGAACGGGATGGTGGAGGGAACAGGGTCCGGTGGATGCGGTGACGCCCTGCCCCTCGCACGTTGGCAATTATTTGACAGCGCCCAGGCGCCCGTTCGCTGCTCGATGCGCAGCGGAGATGCGGTACCTGTTCAGGGCCAGTCGATGTCGGAATGGTCGAGCGACACGGACGGCCTGTGGTGGACAGGGGGGTACACGAGAGGTCCCTACGGTGGAGGCCGCCGGATGACACCCGAAGGCGCGAGATACCTGACGTGAGGGAAGCTAACAGCCCACGATCCAGGTTGGCAACGTATTGCCATCTGAATGTCAAACTCCGCTCTGGCGCCGCCGTGTCACGCGCCGCGCGCGGTCTCCTCACAACGCATGTGGGACGGCGTGACGGCGGCGGTGGCGGGGTGGGGGCGGGGGAATACCCGGATCACTCGTCGTGCGTCCGGGTCGCGTCGAGGATTTCGGCCATGGTGCGCCAGATCTCCGCGGCCAGGCCCATGTTGCCGGCCCCGTGTGCCTCCTCGCCCAGCTGCTTGAGCTGCGCCAGGCCCTTGCGGGCCTCGCCCTCGAGGATCATCAGCCTGCTGCTGAGCACCCCCAGCCTGATCCGGTCGCGGTAGGTGAGCAGGACCTCCTGGCCCTGCAACTCGCCGAGGAGGGCGTGCGCTTCCTCGTACCTGCCCTCCTCGAAGGCCAGATGCGCCTTGAGCGTCAGGAACTCCTGCTGCATTAGCGGGGTGCGGACGAACTCGAGGGCCGACTCGGCCTGGCACAGTCGCAGTGTGGCCGGTCCGGTCAGCGGCGGAGTGCTCTGGAGGCAGAGGGAGGCCGCGGCAAGCCGCAACCGCACCCACAGTGAGAGGTCGGTGTTGCTGTGGAGCCCCTCCAGTGCCTCTTCCATGGAGCGCAGCGCCCGCTTCTGCTCGCCCTGGCGGAACAGCACGGTCGCCGCCGACCACAGAACCTCGGACCGCAGCGTCCCCTTGAACCCCTCGACGAGACTTACCAGTTCGTCGCTGTGCGTTCGTGCCTCGGCGAGCCGGCCGTCCTCGGCCTCGGCCGACACCAGTGCCATGAGGGCCGTTCCCGTGTCGTGGACGGACAGCCGCGCCCGCTGGGCTATCTCCACCGCCTTCCTGGCGACTTCGATGGCCCGTCGCACCTGGCCAGTGGCGCGCAGGCAGCGGGCCAGCGAGGACCAGGTGCGGCACTGCAGTTCGGGGAGCCCCAGTTCGTCCGTGATCTCGCTCAGTTCCTCCAGGCATGCCAACTCCTGTGCCTGGTCACCCAGCTTCCGCCTGCCGCGGGCCAGCAACCAGAGCGCCTGCCAGCGGAGCAGCAGGTCACCCGAATCCGCCCCTCGCAGGGCCGACACCAGTGGCTCCATCGACTCACCGTCCTCCGACGAGGAGGCGAGGCTGAGCGCGTGGGCCAGGGAGGTGCCGGGTGAGACGGTGAACGCCTCACGCTCGACACCCAGTTGGCTGGCGAGGTAACTGACGACACGCTCGGTCGGCTGTCGCGCGCCGGACTCCAGGCGGGACAGGTACCCCGTAGAGATCTCATCGCCGGCGAGCCTGGCCTGCGAGAGGCCGCGCGCCTGCCTCAGCTCCCTGAGGCGTCGTCCGAAGAGTGGCTGTTCCATGGGCGGTTCTCCGGATTCAGGGGGGTGCGCAACGGGACCCCGTGGTGAGCGGGGGCGCCAAGCACCCGCGGAACTCCTGATTTCGCATCCCCCGCCCGAAGGTAACCTCTGACCCACACTTTGACAACGTCTTGCCCGCCCTATTCAGCAACGAGAGATTCAGCGCGCTCCTCATTGGTCTAGGCTTGACATGCGTTGGCAACTATTGCCAACCGAGGTTTCCGTGCACTACCTTGACCAGCGGTCAGCACGACGCCTGCCCCACCGGCCGGTTTCCCGGCGGCTCTTCGCCGCCGACGCCGCAGGCGCTTCTCGTTCACGCGTCCTTATCGCGTGTTTTCCTTCACGATTTCCGCCTGGAGAGACAATGAGCATGATCGTTCGCGTCGTGGTCGCCTCGGCACCGGTCGCCCTGGCCCTGGCCTTCATGGCCGGCTCGTCCGACATCGACTGGCCATCGAGCGGGGGAACTTCCCCGTCCAGAGCCGTCGCCTCTGACATCGACTGGCCGACCTCCGGCCAGGACGGCGTCGTGACCACCGCCTCCGATGCGGGCCCGAGCGACATCGACTGGCCGTAGGCGTCCAGGGCAGGGCGTCCGCCCGGCCCGCCCCCGCGGGATCGGCGACCGTCGCTCCCGTGACCCGGCCACAGCGAACGGGGGCTTCGCGTCGGATCGCCGACGCGCATGCCGTGACACCCCTGAACCCGACGATACGACGGCAGATGCCCGGCGCCGCGGTGCCGTCGCCACACCGTGCACGTCCTTCCTATGGAGTTGAAATGAACGGGTCGTCCGAACACACCCTTGACCTGGACCGAACCGTCCGCTTCGGAGAGGTCCAGTACGACTTCCACGTCCGCTCCGGCACCTCGGGCTGGAGCGACCTGCGCGTGCGCCTGACCGAGCTGAACGCCGACCGCTTCGTGCTGGTCGCCGATGCCGGGCTCCCACAGGACCTGCTGCAGGCGGTCGAGCTCAACCTCGGTTCCGTCGCTCCCACCACGGTCGTCAGAGCCCGCGCCGCCGAGACGGACAAGAGCCTCAGCGCCTTGGACCGTATCGCCGAGCAGGCCCTCATCAGCGGAATCACCCGCCAGTCCGTCGTGGTCGCACTCGGCGGCGGAGTCGTCGGCAACCTCGCAGGTCTGCTGGCCGCGCTGCTCTTCCGCGGAGTACGGCTGGTTCACATGCCCACCACACTGCTCGGGATGTCGGACTCCGTGCTCTCCCTGAAGCAGGCCGTCAACTCGACGTGCGGAAAGAACCACTTGGGCACCTTCCATGCCCCGGTGATGGTGTGGAACAACCTTGACTTCCTCCAGACGCTACCGAGGGACGAGATTCGCTCCGCGCTCTGCGAGATGATCAAGAACGTGCTCGGAATCGTACCGGAGCGCTTCGACGAGGTCGCCTCCCTGCTGCGTGCCGATGCCGACTACACCCCGCAGGTCCTGGGCCGCTTCATCGACCTGTGCGTGGACGCCAAGTCCGCCGTCATGCGGAGCGACCACACAGAAAAGCGCGAGGCGCTGATCCTTGAGTACGGTCACACCACGGGACACGCTGCGGAACTCCTCACCGGCGGTCGGCTGAGGCACGGTTACGCAATCGGAGTCGGCATGCTGGCCGCGGCACGCATGTCCCGGCGGCTCGGTCTCCTCGACCTCTCCGACGAGCGGGCCCACCGTGAACTCCTGGAGCGCAACGGAGCGCCGACTCAACTGCCGCCGGGCCTGCACACCGACGCCCTGGTAGAGCTGGTACGACTGGACAACAAGCGGGGATACCTGCCCGGCAGCCCCGGGATGCTGGACTACATCCTGCTGGAGGCGCTGGGCCGGGCGCACCGCCCGGCCGGCGGGATGATCACCCAGGTCGACGAGGAGACGGTGCGGGCCGGCATCGCGTCCGTTCTCCACGAGCAGCACTCCCTGGTGGTGGCCTGAGATGGCGACAGTGGTACGCGGCGAGCGCCGCCCCTTCGGCCCGATCGCCAACGACATCTCCGGCCCCGCGGTCACCCACCGCCAGGTGGGCGGGGAAGGGGTCTGCCGTTGGAAGATGCTGATGAACGGCATGCATCTGGAAGGCGAGTGGAACTGCGTCGAGTACGTAGTGATCGAGCCGGGAGCCTCGGTCGGCGAACACGTCCACCTGCGCACCGAGGAGATCTACTACATCGTCTCCGGCCGGGCCGTTCTCACCATGAACGGGGAAGAGTTCGAGGTGGCGGCCGGTGACCTCGTCACCACCCCGATCGGCGCGGCCCACGCGATAGCCAACCACGGCGACAGCGACATGCACTTCTTCGTCACCGAGGTTTTCCCCGGCACGGGCCCCGCCGCAGACCCCGCGATCGTGCGCGTGCCGGAACTGCTCGCCCCGCGGGGGGACCACCGCATGGCCCAGGTGGACCTGAAGTCGTACTTCACGGGCGACTGGCAGGAGTTCCAACTGCTGGAGATCCCGCCCGGCGTCCGGATCGAGGAAGTCGTGCCACAGGACCGCAGCGTGGTTCTGCACGTGCTGGAGGGCAGCGCGGTGATCGGCACCGGCGGTGTGGAGTACCGGGACGAGGCCGGGCTCTCGGTGGCCGTGCCGCCGAAGTACGTCTGCACCGTGGAGAACACACACGCATTCGAACTGCTGAGGGTTATTCGTACGGAGGTGGGGATCAGGTGAAGCTGGGGATCGAAGGACAGCGGGCCATCGTCACGGGAGCCGCCGGCGGCATCGGAGCCGAGACGGCCCGGGCGCTGGCGGCCGAGGGAGCCAGGCTGGCTCTGCTCGACCGGGACGAGACCGGACTCAAGACGCTGAAGGCGGAGCTGGAAGGCACGGTTGAGGTCGCGGTCGTCCCCGGCGACCTCTCGACGGCGAAGGGCGTGAACGAGACGATCGGCGCCGCGCTGGCGGAGCTCGGCGGCGGCGCGGACGTCCTGGTCAACAACGTCGGCCAGTGCCGGGCCCGGACGTTCGACGAACTCTCCGACCAGGACTGGCGGGACACCTTCGAGATCAACTTCATGAGTGCGGTGCGAGCGACGCGTCTCGTGCTGCCCGGGATGCGGGAGCGCGGCCGCGGAAGCATCGTCAACAATGCCTCCGACCTGGCCCGCCAGCCGGAGGCAGGACCGGCCGACTACCAGGTCTCCAAGGTCGCGCTTGTCAGCCTGACCAAGAGCCTGGCGCTCTCGGAAGGGCCGGCGGTCCGGGTCAACGCGGTCGCACCCGGCCCGGTGTGGACTCCGCTGTGGACCCGCCCGGGAGGCTTCGCCGACACGCTTGGTGACGTCCACGCCCGCGACGCGCGCGAGGCGGTGGAGTACGAGTTGAGCAAGCGGCAGTTGCCGCTCGGACGGATGGGCACCCCCGACGAGGTCGCCCGGGTCATCACCTTCCTCGCCTCGGACGCCGCGTCCTTCGTGACTGGTTCGGTCTGGGGCGTGGACGGCGGCACCATCCGCGGTCTGCTCTGATGCCACCGCCCGCACCAAGGCAAGGAGGTCCCCGATGAGCACAGCACCCCCGCTCCGCGGCCGCACACCGCTCCGCGCAGGCCGGCCCTGGCCCCGCTGGCCTCGGCCGGCGGCGGGAGCCGAGCAGGCCCTGCTGGAGGTCCTGCACTCGGGACGCTGGTCCATCGCGAGCCCGTACGACGGGAATCCCACGCAGGAGCAGCGGTTCGCAGCCCGGTTCGCCGACTACCTCGGCGTCCGCAACTGCATCCCGACCGCCAGTGGCACCGCCTCCCTCATGACGGCGCTCGAAGCGTGCGGGGTGGGCGCCGGCGACGAGGTGATCGTGCCCGCGCTCTCCTGGGCGGCGTCGGCCTCGACGGTGCTGGGGGTCAACGCGGTACCGGTCTTCGCCGACGTGGACCCCGGCACACTCTGCCTCGACCCGGCCGCGGCGGAGGCCGCCATCACATCCGCGACCAAGGCGGTGGTGGTGGTGCACCTGTACTCGGCGGTCGCCGAACTTGCCGCTCTGAGAGCGGTCGCCGACCGGCACGGGCTCGCCCTGATCGAGGACAGCGCCCAGGCACACGGCGCCGCCTACCGGGGCCGGAAAGTAGGCACCATCGGTGACGTGGGCACCTTCAGCATGCACCACACCAAACTGCTCAGCAGCGGGGAGGGTGGTGCGGCGGTCACGAACGACGCACGCATCGCCCGCCGAATTGAGCATCTGCGCGCCGACGGCCGGTGCCGGAGCACGGCCCCGCCGGCCCTCGGCCTCCCCGAACTGGTCGAGAGCGGCGAGCTGATGGGCAGTAACCGCTGCCTCTCGGAGTTCCAGTCCGCGCTGCTGACAGCCCAGCTCGACGAGCTCGGCCCACTGAACGCCCTGCGGCGGACCAACGCGGAGATCCTCGACTGTCTGCTGGGCCGGATGGGACTCGTCCCGCAGCGGACCTCACCCGGTACCACGGAACGCACCTACTTCGGATACGCGGTCGGTCTGCCCGACGAGGTGCTGAGGACGACGTCGGCCAAGGCAGTGGCCGGTGCCCTCACGGCCGAACTCGGTCTGCACGTGAAGCCGGTGTACACACCGCTGTACGCCAGCCCGCTGTACGACCCGGCCTCACGCCCACGGTTCGGCATCGGGGCCTGCCACCTCGACCGGCTGACCCGCGGCCGGCGCGCCCTGCCGGTCGCCGAACGGGCGGCCCGGTCCTTTCTCACCTTCCACCACGCGGCCCTCCTCGGTGAGGAGAGGGACATGGAGGACATCGCCGAGGCCTTCCGGCGCGTGCTCGACCCTCGCACGCGGCTGCCGCAATGATGAGTGTTCACGCCCCCTGCACGGCCGAGGCCTCGCGCAGGCGCCGCAGCGCCCGTACGGCGGACCGGATCTCCAGCAGGTACTCGGTGGCGCTCAGGGCCCAGGCAAGGGCCGGCGGCACCGATTCCGCCGTGTGTCCGACGGTGTCGATGCGGGCGCCGTACGGCAGCGCCAGCATGCGCAACGCCGTGAAGTGCTGAGCGGGCACGTTGACGGCGCTGGTAACCAGCAACAGTTGTGATTCCGAACGGAGTTGACCGAGCCGATCGGCGAAGAACGCGTACGTGTCGGCGGTGTCGGCGCGGCGGCCGGGTGTCCGCGAGGGCGCGGCGGCCACCCGCACCGGCAGCCCCACCGTGTTCCGGTAATGCCGTACTCCCCAGGTCGCACCGATCTCGGCGGAGTCCTCCCCGACGACCCGCTCGGGTTCGCCCAGGCCGAACATCTCCCGTGCGCAGGAGTCAAGTGCCTGGAACTCCTCACGGAGGTGAGAGTGCCCGATGGCTGCGGCATGAGTGAACTCCTCAGGCGAGAAGGGCCGGTGGCCCCCGAGCGCGGTGACGGCCTTCGCGCCGAGCCGCCCGCTGTTCAGCAGCCGCGCCGCCTCGCCGGTACGGACACGGCACCCCCTCAAGGTCCCGCCCAGCACCAGCACGTGGTCGTAGGTGGAGAACCGCGCCGGGGGGCCGCCGCGAAGTCCGAGCGCGGTGGCCGCCTCCAGCACCATCGCCTCCTGATGGCTCGTCATCTCCAGTGCACGGGCTTCGCGCCGCTCCTTGCCTCCGCGGGTGTCCCACCTGTCGGTGAACGCGTCCAGCCGTGCCAGCACGCCGGTCTCACGGGGCGCCCCCGCGGCGAGCGCCGCGGCCAGGCGCCGCTCGTCGGGATGGAGGGCGAAGGCCGAGACCAGCCGTGCAAGGGCCGGTGCGGCGAGCCATTTGGCACCGTACCCGGTGGCCTCGTCCCCCCATTCCGCAGGCAGCGATCGTCCCGCGACAACTGGCATGCCAGGCCCCTTCCCGAACCTTCATGACGTACTTGGCAACGTCGTCAACGTAGCCGCACCGACACACTCTTGCCAAACCTTGCCCAAGACTGGCAATGTTTGCCTAATCCTGAACACAGCTGCGAGAGGCCCGGCATGACGGAGCAGAGCACGCTCACCCCCTCCCCCGACACCCGGCCCGCCCGTCCTGCGGACGGGGCGGAGCCCGAGGGCCGGCTACTGGCCCCCGTCCACTTCGTCGGCATCGGGGGTGCCGGCATGAGCGCTATCGCTCGGCTCCTCGCCCAGCGGGGCGTAGCGGTCTCCGGCACCGACGCGAAGGAGTCGCCCCGGCTGTCTGCCCTGCGCGCCCTCGACATCGACGCGCACGTCGGCCACGACCCGGCTCACCTGCCGCAGACGGGCACTGTCGTCGTGTCGGGCGCCGTTGCCCAGGACAACCCGGAGCTGGCACACGCCCGCGCGCTCGGCCTGCGAGTGATGCCGCGCGCCGCGGCGCTGGCCGGCGTCATGGAGGGGCACCGGAGGGTCGCGGTGGCCGGCACGGCGGGCAAGACCTCGACCTCCGGCATGCTGACGACGGTCGCGCAGCACTGCGGAGCCGAACCGTCCTTCGCGATCGGCTCCGAACTGAGCGGCTTCGGCACAAACGCGCACCACGGGGCGGGAGGACTATTCATCGCCGAGGCCGACGAGAGCGACGGCTCCTTCCTGCTGCTCTCCCCCGAGGTCGCCATCGTCACCAACGTCGGCAGTGACGACCACCTCGACTTCCACGGCACTCCCGAGCGGTACGCGAGGGTCTTCGAGGAATTCGCGCACCGCGTCACACCGGGCGGTGTCCTCGTCGTCAACGCCGACGACCCGGGCGCCGCCCGCCTGGCGGAACTCACCCGCCCCCACATGCGGGTACGCACCTTCGGGGAGTCACCCGGGGCCGACCTGCGCCTCTCGGGGATCACCGTGACGGCCGATGGCACCACCTACGACTGCGCCCTCGGCGGGGCGCCGCTGCCGACCGTCCGCATCGCGTCCCCCGGCCACCACATGGCGCAGAACTCGGCCGCGGCGCTCCTGGCCGCGCTCGAACTCGGTCTGCCCGTCGAGCGCGTCGTCGAGGGTCTCGCCGAGTACCGGGGGGTCGCACGACGTTTCGAGTTCCGGGGCACGGAGGCCGGGATCCGCGTCTACGACGACTACGCGCACAATCCGACGAAGGTCACGGCGCAGCTGCGGGCGGCCCGGCAGGTGGCAGGGGACGGCCGGCTGGTCGTGGTCTTCCAGCCGCCCCTCTTCACCACCACCCGCCGTTTCCCCGCCGAATTCGCCGCCGCTCTGGGCCAGGCCGACGAAGTGATCGTTGCTGATGTCTCGCGCGCCCGGGAGAAGCCCATCGAGGGGATCACGGGGGCGCTGGTCGCGGACCGGGTGCCGCTGCCGGCGGATCGCGTCCACTACTGCCCCGAGCGCGCCGAGGTTGTGCCCCGCCTGGCCCAAATCGCACGCCCCGGCGACCTCGTACTGACCGTGGGGACCGGTGACATCACCACGGTCGGTCCGGAGTACTTGGCCCTGCTGAGGGCCACGGCGGAGAACTGACGTGGGAGTCCCCACGGACCGGAGACGAAGCAACATGGAAACGCACGAGGCATCACCCGCGTCAGCGGCCAAAACGGCCGGGCCCGGGGCAGCCGGACTCAGACGGAACCGCGAGTTCCTGGTGTTCTTCCTCTCCAGGACCGTGTCCCGGTTCGGCGACGGCATGGTGCCCGTCGCCCTCTCCCTCGGACTCGTCGCCACCGGGCACGGTGCCTCTGCGGTCTCCTTCGCCCTCGGAGCCTGGACGGCGTGCTTCGGTGGTCTGGTGCTCTTCAGCGGGGTCCTGGCCGACCGCTTCTCCGCCCGCACTCTCATGATCCTCGCCGATGCGGGACGGGCTGTGGTGACGATCGGCCTTGCCGTCCTGTTCACCACCGACACCCCGCCTCTCGGCCTGGTCTACCTGCTCAGCGCCGTCAACGGGGTGGGCGCAGCCCTGTTCCAGCCCGGCATCGCGAGCACCATCCCCTCCGTAACGGACTCGGTCCGTCAGGCCAACGCCGCCATCCGGGTGACGGAGTCGCTGATGATGACGGCCGGTCCCGCAGTCGCCGGCGTCATAGCCGGGTTCAGCAGCGCCTCAACCCTCTTCCTCGTCGACGCCGCCACCTTCGCGCTCAGCGGACTGTGCCTCGCCCTGATGCGCCGGCGGACGGCGACGGCGCCGCGGGGGACGTCCCTGCTCTTTGACCTGACCGAGGGATGGCGTGAGTTCCGTTCGCGGACCTGGCTGTGGACGGTGATCGCGGTGTGGACCGTGTACTCGCTGGCTTCGCTCGGCGCGCAACTCCCCCTCCAGGCGGTCCTCATCACCGAGGACCACGGGCCGGGCGTCTTCGGCCTGATGATGGCCGTCCAGGGGGCGGGGAACGTCGCTGGCGGACTCGTGGCCTTCCGGACCAGTCCTCGCAGGCCCCTCGCCGCGGGGACGCTGGCCCTGCTTGGGGTAGCCCTCAGCACCTTCGCCCTCGCGGTCTCCGCTCCGGCCTCCCTGATCGCCGCCGCCCTCTTCGCCGGTGGCGCGGGGCTGGCTTTCTGGGTCGTGATGTGGAGCACCTCGATGCAGACGCACATCCCGCGAGCCGCGCTCAACCGGCTCAACGCCTATGACGTGACCGGCTCCGTGCTGTCCCTGGCCGCGGGTCGTGCCCTCGCGGGTCCGGTCGCCCAGCACGTCGGCGCCCACCGGCTCCTTGCGGTCTCGACCGTGGTCAACCTGGCGGTGATCGTGGTACTCCTCGCAATTCCCGCCGTGCGGAACCTGCCTCCGGCTGTCGCAGAACCGCGCCCATCCGGGACCTGACGGTTGGTCGCCGCCCGGCACGTGGCGGCCGCAGCCACGTTGACGCTGGCAGGGACGGGAAAATGGTGGTGGAGCGGGAGCGTCCGCACTGTCATGGCGTCCGCGGCCCAGGACCGTACGGACGAGCTGCCCGGAGAACACACGTGAGGATCGAGAGCAGTTGAGCATCGAGAGCAGTGCGAACAACCGGCCCGCGATCGATGCCGGTCTGGCCACACGTCTGGTAGGCGCCCAGTTCCCCCAATGGGCCGAGTTGCCTGTGAGGCTGGTCGATCCGGCAGGGTCGGACCACGTGATCTACCGGCTGGGGGACGAACTGGCGGTCCGGCTGCCGCGTCACCCGGGAGCGGTAGGCCAAGCGGAGCGGGAGCTGAGGTGGCTGCCGCTGCTCGCGCCCCACCTGCCGCTGGCCGTACCCGTGCCGCTCGGTGTCGGCGAGCCCGCCTTCGGATACCCGTGGAAGTGGTCGCTCGCCCGCTGGCTGGAAGGGGAGAGGGCGACGTCCGACGCACTGTCCGACTCAGCCGGGGCGGCCACGGCCCTGGCGGAGTTCCTGCTCGCCCTCCACTGTGCCGTACCGGTGCCCACGGCCCCCGAGCGCTCCGGGGACGGCCTCACCGTGGCGCCGCTGGCAGTCCGGGACCGGGCCACCCGCGAGGCCATCGCGAAGACCCGCGACGTCTTCGACGCCTGCGCCATGACCGGCTTGTGGGACGCCGCACTCGCCGCCCCGGCGTGGGACCGGCCGCCGGTCTGGTGTCACGGCGATCTCCACACCGGCAATCTGCTGACGGTCGCCGGCTGTCTCAGCGCCGTCATCGACTTCGGTGAACTGGGCTTCGGTGATCCGGCCTGCGATCTCACCATCGCCTTCACGCTCATGTCTCCCCGGTGCCGGCGGCTGTTCCGCGCCGCCCTCGGCGTGGACGACGCCACGTGGATGCGGGGCCGCGGGTGGGCCCTGGCCACCGGGCTCAACGCCTACAGCAACTACGCAGCGGTGAACCCCTGGGTCGCCGCGCAGACCACCAGGCAGATCACCCAGGCCCTCATCGGCTGAAGACGGCCACGCCGCCGGAGCGGGCGCCGTCAGCGGGCGGCCAGCACCTGGCCGATGGTGTGGCGGGCGTTGGCGGCGATGACGGGGTTGGTGCGCCGGTAGTACGGCAGTTGGATGAGCGCCATGGACAGAGCCCAGCCGCGCCCCCGGGCCCAGGTGGCCTCATCGACGTCGACAGCGTCATGGAAGCGGGACCGGCCAGCCGGGGATAGCAGGTTCCACGCGGGGATGAGATCGATGGCCGGATCCCCCACGCCGACGGTGCCGAAGTCGAGCACAGCGGTCAGCCGGCCGTCGGCCCCCAGCAGGTTCGACGGCATCAGATCGGAGTGGGACCACTGGTCCCGTCCCGTCCAGTGCGGGACCCGCAGGACCGAATCCCAGGCGGCGAGCAGCGCGTCCGGTTCGAAGGGTTCCTCGGTGCGCCGCAGGGCATCGATCGCGTCGCGCGTCTCCGTGTCCACGCTCACCGGCGGGCTTCCCCGGTACGAGCGGGGGCCGCCCTCGGGATCGATTCCGCGCAACGCGGTCACGAAAGCGGCCAGGTCCCGCGCCAGCGTCCGCTGACCATCCGTGCAGCCCTCCACCAGCACCTCGCCCGCCACCCACCGGTGCAGGGCCCACCGGTGGGGGTAGCCTTCGGCCGGCTCTCCGAGCCCGATGACCTCGGGGATCGGGAACGGCAGCGACGGGGCGAGCCGCGACAACCAGCGCACCTCGCGCTCCAGCGCCTCGACGCCACCGGGCAACAGGGGCAGCCGGACGGTGGCCCCCGTTCCCACACGGTAGATCGCGTTGGTGGTGCCGCCGGACGCCAGTCGCCTGATGGGCAGGCCCGCCAGGTGACGGAACTGGCCGCGCAGCAGGGAACGCACGAGCGACTCGTCGGTCCGTGCCTCGTTCGCGTGCATGCGCATACCGTGCATCACTCCCTTTTCGCTCCGCTGTGTGGCGGCCTGTCAAAGCCGTGCACCCTGGCCAGTTGCTCGACGGCGCCCCTGGGAGGCGCCACGCCGGGCCGGCTCTCATTCCTCCGGAACCAGCGACTCCGCGAGCAGGCGCCACGCCTCGGCCGCGAGGTCCACGTCGGCTCCGCGCTGCGCTTCCTCGCCCAGCCGCCGCAGTCGTTGCGCCCCCTCGGTTCGCTCGCCCCCGAGAATCATGAGCTGGGCCTCCAGGACCTGGAACCTGAGTTGATCGCGATGGCTGAGGCGCTGCGGTTCGTCGCGTAGTGAGCGGACGATCTCCCGGGCGTCGTCGAGACGGTCCTGGTGGAAGGCCAGGCGAGCCCGGAGCGCGGCCAGCTCCTGCCGGGTCACGTCCGTGCCGACCAGTGCGACCGCGGGCTCCGCCTCCGCGAGGAGAGCCGCGGCCCTCGTGACCAGCGGGGGGCGGGACTGAAGGGAGAGGGAGGCTGCAGCCAGGCGCAGCCGGAGCCAGAGCAGCAGGTCGTCGCCGCTGGCCAGCCGGTCGAGCGCTTCACCCAGCAGTCGCTGGGCGCCGTCGTAATCGCCCTGGCGGACCCGGACGGTCGCGGAGGCCCAGCGCGCCTCTGCCGCCGGGGCGCCGTCGGAGTCGCCGACGAGTCCGAGCAGTTCGTCGGCGTGTGCGCGTGCGTCCGGCAGCCGGCCGGTCTCGGCCTCGCAGGAGATGAGAGTGAGCAGTGCCGCGCCGGCCTCGGGCCCGGGCAGCTCCGCGTCGCGCGTCACCCGGTACGCCTGCTCGGCGACAGTCAGCGCGTCGTCGAACTCGCCCAGGGAGCGCAGGCACCGGGCTAGTTGGGTACGCGCACGGCAACGCAGCTCAGGGACGTCCAGTTCGTCGGCGATCCGGACCGCTTCCCTGAAACCGTCGCGCGCCTGCGCAACCTGCCCCTGCCGCTGTTTGCGCCCTGCGATCAGCCAGAAGGCGTGCCACTGGAGGGCGGGGTCCTCGGCATCCGACCCACCCAGCAGTTCGTCGACTTCTGCGGCGGGCGCCTCGCCCGAGGAGGCGATGGCGAGGGCCTGGAGGAAGGGACGCCTGCCCGGCTCCTCGAAGGCCTCCCGCTCCACGCCGAGCCGTCGGCACAGGTAGTCGACGGCCCGGTCGGTAGGTCTCCGTGCCCCTGATTCCAGCCGCGAGAGGTATCCCGTGGACATGCCGTCCCCGACGAGCGCGGACTGCGACAGGCCGCGTTCAGTCCTCAACTGCTTGAGGCGGCGGCCAAAATGGGGCTGTTGCACCTGGCGAATCCCAGCATCGTCCGGACAGGGGGTGAACCACGCGTGATGCGCGAAAGCGGCCCTCCTTGGAGCGTCAGGTTGGCTGGCAGAGGAACTGCCCCCTGCTCACGCGGTTCAGGCAACAAGGATCCTATCTCCGAGCTGCATGTTTGACAAAGTCTCGCCAATGACCGGCACCAGAGGTGGTGCTCGTGCAGCAACCGGCAGGGTGAACGCAAGTTGCCCCTTGGCAAGCATTGCCAAATGAGAGAACCAGTCGATACTATTCTTGGCAAGTCAGCGGTAAGGGCTTGGGCTCGGCCTTGCCGGTTTCACGAAACGGCGACAGGCCGGACCGGAACACCGGCACGTCTCGTGGCCCCGGTGGTGTGCTTCCCGTCAAGCGCCCTCCGGTGCACGGCCCGACGAGGCCCCACCGGAGGCCCGGTGATCGCTCGGGGCGTCCACCAGCAATTTCTCGATCGGCCGCGCACAAGACGGACGGTGTCACCGGCGGTGGATCGCGACGACCGCGAGCGGGACTGCGGGGATCCAGCCCGGCGCCCGGCGGCCCAAGTGGGCAACGGGTCGAGGTCGGCAAGCTCCCGGTGGCCCGAAAATCACCTGCACTCCACCGGTTCCGAACTAGTCAACTCTATTGGCAAGATCTGGCAAACACATCCGTCGCGGGGGCCGGACCCGGTCACCCGGTACCGGAGAGGGGCGAGAAACGCCCGCGGATCCGCCGTACCGGATCACCCCCGCGCCCACCGAACAAGAACGGAGTCGAATCCGTGCCTATGCAGACCCCTGCCGCACCCGCGGCAACACTGCGGCTGGACGGCGAACAGGTCCGGCAGTTCCAGGACAGCGGCTATCTCGCGCTGCCCGGTTTCCTCACCATGGACTTGGTGGACCGTCTCAAGCCGGAGGTCGACCACTGGGTCGACGCGGGATTGCGCGCACAGTCGATCGCCTCGGCCCTCGATCCCGACACCCATGGCGTGCCGGACGTGATGGAGCTGGACCTCCCCGCCCACGGTGAACTGCTCACCCACGAGCCCCTGTTCCAGATCCTGAGGCAGCTGATGGGACGGGACTTCGTCTTCCACCACCTGCACAGCGACCGGCACGCGCCCTCCCTGCCAGGCAAGCCCTGGCACCACGACTACGAGCAGCACCTTCCGCAGGACCGCCCGCACACCATGATCCACGCGTTGCACTACCTGGACGGTATGAAACCGGATATGGCCGGACTCGCCGTCCTGCCCGGTTCCCACCGTGAAGTCACCGCCAAGGGGGCGCGCTGGCACCTCGGTACAGCGGTGCTGCCAGGAGAGGAGTACATCGAGGAGCTGCCGGAGGGTTCGACCATCCTGCTCAACTCGGCCCTCTTCCACGCCCGCCGCGCCAAGCCACACGCCGCCGGCCGCCCCCGGTACTTCGTGGATGCCTCCTACTGTCAGACCGGGACGCTGTGGCCACCGGTCAAGCCCTACTGGCGGGAGACGTTCCGGCGTGCACGCCGGAACGGGCTGGCGCGCGAGGACTGGCCGGAACTCTTTGCCGAACGCCACTTCAGCGTCTACTCAAAGCCCGAGTGAGCGAGGGGGAACCATGCTGTACGCAGGAATATCCTGGCACCGGGACGGATACCGCCTCGCAGTAGTCGACGAGGCAGGCCGCACCGTCCTGGAGCCCACCGGCCACCCCTCGCACCGGGTGCCCGAACTCGTTTCCCTGCTCAAGGGACTCGACGCCCCGACGACCCTCGTGGTCGACAGCACCAACGGAACCATCGATGGCCGCCTGATGGCCGCCGGCCTGCGCGTCCACCGCGCCGACCCTGCTCTGCTCCCCTCCGCCCCCCGGTTCGGTTCGGTCGAGGCCGAGCAGATCGCGCGAGCCGCGGCACTCCACGCGGACGCCCTGGTCGAACTGGAACGGCACCGCGGCACCCAGACATGCCGGGAGGACTTGCTCGCCGCCTGGATCGCCGGATCGGCCGAGGCCGACCTGGAGTTGGAGTCGTCGGGACTCCTGTTCAGCCACGGAGACCGTACGAGCAAACAGGTCGCTCTCACCTTCGATGACGGCCCCCTGCCGCGATACACTCGCCGGGTCCTCGACGTGCTGGAACGCTACGAGGTCCCGGCCACCTTCTTCTGCTGCGGCATCCACGTGGCGGGAGAGGGCGGCGAACAGCTGCTGCGCATGCGCGAGCAGGGACACACGATAGGCAACCACACCTGGTCGCACCCGTTCCTGCCCGAGCTCACCCGGGCCGGGCTGACCGAACAGATCGACCGTGCGGGGGAAGCGATCGCGCAGGCCACGGGCGGTGACGTGCCCCACCTGTTCCGCCCGCCCTACGGGGCCCGTACACCGGAGGTCCTCGGATGGCTCCGCGAATCCGGGACCACCACGGTTCTCTGGGACGTCGCCCCCGACGACTGGGCCCTGCGCCCGGCCGACGTGATCGCCCGGGACGTCCTGGCCGACGTGCGCCCCGGCTCCGTCGTACTCCTCCACGACGGCGGGGGTGACCGGTCGCCTACGGTCGACTCCCTCGCCCCGATCATCGAGGGGCTGCTGGCACGCGGATACGAGTTCGTCCTGGCGGAGGCCATGTCCGACTGTGCCAGAGCCCGCCCGGCAGGTGTCGCGTGAAGAACTGGGCAGGAAACATCGACCTCGGCACAGCCTCCGTTGAACGGCCGGCGTCCCTCGAGGAACTGCGGCACGTCGTCGCGCGCGGTGAACGGATACGGGCGCTCGGCGCCGGCCACTCCTTCAGCGGCATCCTCGCCACCGGTGGCACCCTCGTTCGTCTCGACGGCCTGCCACCGGAGATCCGCATCGACGCCGGATCTGGGACCGTCACGGTCGGCGCCGGCGTCCGCTACGCACATCTCTCGGCCGAGTTGCACGAGGCGGGATACGCCCTGGCGAACCTGGCCTCGCTGCCTGACATCACCGTCGCGGGGGCGGCTGCCTCCGCGACCCACGGTTCGGGCGACGGGCAGCGATGCCTTGCCGCATCAGTGGCAGGCGTCGAACTCGTCGGACCGGAGGGAGATCTGACCACCCTGCGCCGCGACGTCGACGGCGACGCGTTCACCGGCTCGGTGGTATCGCTCGGAGCACTGGGGGTCACCGCCAGGCTGACCCTGGAGATCGAGCCATCCTTCGAAGTGGCGCAGTCGCTGCGGACCGCCGTGTCCCTCGACGAGCTGTGCGCCCGCTTCGACGAGGCGTTCGGGGCGGCCTACAGCGTCAGCGCATTCACCCTGTGGCGCGACGACGCCGTCCTGTGGCTCAAGAGACGAACCGACCGGCCCGCCACCGAACTGGAACTCGGGGCTCTGGCGGACGGGCCGCTGGCCCCGGTGCCAGGCGACGACCCGTCCCACTGCACCCCTCAGGCCGGCCTGCCGGGGCCGTGGCACGAGCGACTGCCGCACACCCTGGCGGGCAGCGCCGGAGACGACGGCGACGAGTTGCAGTCCGAGTACTTCCTGCCGAGAGAGGCGGCGCCGGCCGCGTTCGCGGCGCTCCAGGAACTCTCCGGCGTGCTGGCGCCCGTACTGCAGGTCTCCGAGGTTCGGACCGTACGCGGTGACGACTTGTGGCTGAGCCCAGCGCACGAGAGGGACTCGGTGACCTTCCACTTCACCTGGACGCGGGATCTCGCCCGCGTCCGTCCCGTGATCGAGGCGGTGGAGGAGCGTCTGGCCCCGCTGGGTGCCCGGCCGCACTGGGCGAAGCTCACGGAGATGAGCAGCCCCACTATCCGTTCCCTGTACCGCCGTGCGCCGGACTTCACCGAACTGCGCACCAAGGCGGACCCGGACGGCAAGTTCGGTAACCAGTTCATCGACGAGGTGTTCCCGAGCGGAGGCCCGACCGGTGTTCCGCTCCCCGCGCACCACAGGAGGAGCGCTCATGGAAAGGCGTGAACTGGCCGGGACGGGCCGGAAGGTCTCCGCCGTCGGACTGGGCACCTGGCAGTTCGGGGACGGCTGGGGCCACATCCCGGAAGCGGATGTCCGGGGCGTCCTCGAGGCCGCCGTCGAGGGCGGCGTCGACCTCATCGACACCGCCGACGTCTACGGCGATGGCCGCAGCGAGCGGCTGATCGGGAGGTTCCTGCGGGACTTCCGCGCCTCGCCGGCGGAGCGGCCGACCGTGGCGACGAAGTTCGGGCGCCGGGGTCCGCAGGAAGCCGGCTCCTTCACCCTGGACAACCTTCGTGCCTGGGCGGACCGTTCGCGGGAGAACCTCGGGACCGAACGGCTGGACCTGGTGCAGCTGCACACACCACCGGACGAGGTGTTCGCGTCCGACGCGGTCTTCGACGCCCTGGACACGCTGGTCGAGGAGGGGCGGACCGCGGCCTACGGGGTGAGCGTCGAGACATGCGACCAGGCCCTCAGCGCCATCCGCCGGCCGGGTGTCGCCTCGGTCCAGATCATCCTCAACATCTTCCGGCGCAAACCGCTGGAGCGGGTCCTGCCGGAGGCGGCTGCGGCAGGCGTGGGCGTCTTCGCCCGGGTGCCGCTCGCCTCGGGGCTGCTTTCCGCGAAGTTCCGGCGGGAGACCCGTTTCGCCGCCGACGACCACCGCTCGTACAACCGGAACGGCGAACAGTTCGATGTCGGCGAGACCTTCTCCGGCGTCGACTACGCAACGGCGGTCGAGGCCTCCGCGGAGTTCGCGGAGCTCGCACCCGACGGGATCACCCCGGCTCAGGCGGCGCTGCGGTGGGTGACCCAGCAGGAGGGCGTCACCTCGGTCATCCCTGGCGCGAGTTCGACGGCCCAGGCCCGCGCCAACGCCGCCGTAGGGTCGTTGGCACCGCTGCCCCAGCCCCTCCTCGACCAGCTGCGGGACCTGTACGACGCGCGGATACGGGACCAGGTGCATCACCGCTGGTGACCCAGGTCATGGTTGACGTCCCTTCGGAACTAGCTCGGGAGCTGAGTCGATGAAAATCAGAGGAGAGAGGGTGCTCCTCACCGGCGCGACCGGCGGCATCGGCCGGGTACTCGCCGCCGCACTCGTCGGAGCGGGTGCTGACGTGATCCTGAGCGGTCGCGACCCCGGGGCGCTGCGGGAGGTGGCCGAGCCGCTGGGCGCCCGATGGTTCGCGGCCGACCTCTCCGATCGCCAGGACGTGATCGCACTCGCCGAGCACTGCGCGGGGGTCGGAGTCCTCGTCGCGAACGCCGCGCTGCCGGCCAGCGGGGACCTGCTCGAGTACACCCCGGAGCAGGTGGAACGGGCCCTCTCGGTGAACCTGGGGTCGACCGTTCTGCTGACGCGGCTGCTCGCCCCGGCGATGGTCGCGGCCGGCCGGGGGCATCTCGCCCTCATCGGGTCGATGTCCGGCAAGGCCGCCACCCCGCAGTCCTCGCTCTACACGGCGTCCAAGTTCGGCTTGCGGGGTTTCGCGCACGCGGCCCGTACCGACCTTCGGCCCGCGGGCGTCGGGGTCTCCCTGATCCAGCCGGGATTCGTCGCGGGAGCGGGCATGTTCGCGAGGACAGGGGCACCATTGCCCCGCGGAGCGCAGGCCGTAACCCCAGAGCAGGTGGCGGGAGCCGTGCTCAGGGCAGTCGAACGCGATCTCGGGGAGGTCAACGTGGCCCCCCTGAAACTCCGGATGACGTGTGCTCTGTCCGTCCAGTACCCGGCCCTGGCGGCCTGGTTGCAGCGCCGGGGAGCCCCGGACAGCAGCGGCAGGCTCATCGTCGAGGCGCAACGCGCCTCTCGCTGAACACCATCACGGTCGAGATCGGGAGTGTCTGATAAACGGCGGATCTGTTGATCATGGAGACGCCAAGTGAGTGAGATGACGATCGAGCAGGAGCCTGTTGCCGAGGTGGCGGGGTCCGGCACGTCGGACGAGCAGTTGATCGCGATGCTGGTCGACCGGGCCCGGAGCGAGGGCCTGCAGCTGACCGGCGAGGGAGGACTGCTGCAGCAGCTGACCAAGCGGGTCCTGGAGTCGGCCCTAGAAGGGGAGATCACGGACCACCTCGGCTACGACAAACACGATGCCGAGGGCCGCGGCAGCGGCAACAGCCGCAACGGGACGAGGGCGAAGACCGTGCTGACCGACGTCGGGCCGGTCGAGGTCAAGGTCCCGCGGGACGTGGCCGGCACCTTCGAGCCGCAGATCGTCAGGAAGCGGCAGCGGCGGCTGACCGGCGTGGACGAGATGGTCCTGTCGCTGTCGGCGAAGGGGCTCACCCACGGGGAGAGTGCGCCGTGAGGCGCTGGTTGATCGTGAGGGGGTGAAAGACCTCTTCCGTCGGGCCGTCGCAGCGGGCTGGCGAAGCTGAGGGCAGCCTGATCCGGGAGGTGCCGGGGAGGGTGGCAAGCGGCCCTGACAAAGCCGGGACGTGTCCAGCACCGTCAGATGGGGCGGGTCCGGCGAGCGACTCGGAAAGGTGTACGTAAGGAACCGGCGTGTTACTCCCTCAATGTGGTCACCGGCTCGAACCTGACGGATCTGGGCCGGTCGCGGTGCGCGCCCTCCTCGATGGCTGGGGCGGGGAACTCCCGGGCGGTGATTTTCTCGCGTCCGCCCGGAGGCCACGGTGAAAGCCTGCGGCGTAGCCGTGGCGATGCCGCAGGGGCAAAGTCGGGCGCCTCCTCCGGGAAACGATCAACTGGTGAACACGGGAACCGCCTGGTCACGGCTCCCGGCGGCGGGCAGACAATCCGCCGTTCGGGATAGGCCCACCGTCGGCCGAACGGACCAGGAGGGGCGGAGCCGTCGTAGTACTCCGAGGCCGGGAGAGCCGGCCACATGGGGAAGGACGGCAGCGGTTTCACGGATGAAGGGAGACTGCAATGTCGAAAGACGCGCCGCCGAACGGCGGCGCCCCGGACCCGGAGCCGCTTGGCTCCGCGTCGCGGGTATCGAAGATGCAGACCAAGCTCCACCGTTGGGCGGCGGCCGACCCTGGCCGCCGGTTCGATGACCTGTTCAACTTTGTGCACGCCCCGGCGACGCTGAAGGTGGCGTTCGACCGGGTCGCGGGCAACCGCGGGGCCAAGACCGCTGGAACGGACGGCCTGACGGTCGCCCGGATCGAGCGGGAGATCGGCGTCCCGGGGTTCCTGGGCGACCTGCGGAACGCGCTCATGAGCGGCGAGTTCCGCCCGCAGCGGGTACGGGAACGCAAGATTCCCAAGCCGGGCGGGTCCGGCAAGGTGCGGAAGCTCGGCATCCCCACCATCACCGACCGGGTGGTCCAGGCAGCGCTGAAACTCGTACTGGAACCGATTTTCGAGGCCGACTTCAAACCGGTCTCCTTCGGGTTCCGGCCCAACCGGCGGGCACACGACGCGATCTCGGACATCCACCTCTACGGCAGCCGCGGCTACCACTGGGTGGTGGACGCCGATATCGAGGCGTGCTTCGACTCGATCGATCACACGGCCCTGATGGACCGAGTGCGAGGACGGGTGAAGGAAACGTGTGCTGTCCCTGGTCAAAGCCTTCCTTAAGGCTGGGCTCCTCACCGAACTCGGCGAGGAGCCCGACCGGGACACCGCAGGGCGGGATCCTCTCCCCACTGCTGGCCAACATCGCGTTGTCGGTGCTCGACGAGCACTTCCACCACGACTGGGAGCCCGGCGGACGGATGGATACCGAGGGACGGCGCCACTGGCGCAGGAAGCAGGGCCACGCCACCTGGCGGCTCGTCCGCTACGCGGACGACTTCGTCATTCTGGTGTTCGGCACCCGCGACCACGCCGAAGCCCTGCATGAAGAGACCGTCCACGTGCTTGCTCCGGTCGGTCTTCGCCTGTCCCCGGGAAGACACAGATCGTGCACGTGGACGAGGAGTTCGACTTTCTGGGGTTCCGCATCCGGCGGCGCCGCAAGAAGGGGGACAGCCGACAAGTGGCACCTCTACACCTTTATCGGCGCCCGCGCATTGCGGACGCTGCGAGGCAAGATCCGTGCCCTGACCCACAGGTCGTCGCAGATCCCGCTCAGGGACGTGCTGATCCGGATCAACCAGATCACGCGCGGCTGGGCAGCCTACTTCCGGCACGCCGTGGCCAAGCACACCCGGGACACGCTGTCTCACTTCGTGTGGTGGCGCGTCATCAGGATGCTCAAGGCCCGACGTCGCTGGAGGTGGCGCGACGTCCGCCGATGGCTCCGCACCCCAAGGGGATGGCGGCCCATCCACGCAGACGGCGTTGAGCTGTTCGACATCGCCTCCACGCGGGTCACCCGCTACCGGCGGCGCAACAGCATCCCCACCCCCTGGACCAAGACCGCAACCGTTACCGCCTGACGCAGAAGCCGTGGGAGCCGGGTGCGGTGAGAGCTGCACGCCCGGTTCGGCGAGCGGCCCGCAGAAACGGACCGGTGGCAACACCGGCACCGCGCTGCGGGCCGACTCGACTTTCCGCGCACCTGGCCGAGGTCTACGGAGCGGAGGTGTCCAAGCAGACGATCTCCACGATTACCGACAAGGTGATGGAGGGGATGGCCGAGTGGCAGAGCCGCCCGCTTGACCGCGTGTATCCCGTTTTGTTCGTGGACGCCATCAACGTCAAGATCAGGGTTCTGTCAACGATCTTGTGATCCGGTGGGTTGGAGCTCATCGGTTGACGTTGCCCTCGACGGCACCGGAACTGTGGGGCAGGGTCAGTCCGTTGTGGACGGCGGCGTAGTCGCGGCGGAGATTGCGGGCGAAGCCCGCGAGCGGAGCCAGGCTGTCCGTTCGACGTCGGTGATCCAGTCGTCGAGGCGGTCGCCGTGGCGGCCGGTCATCATCGCGGCGAACTTCCTGACGTGAAGAGTGAGCCGGTCGAGTTCGGGATCGCGCTCGCGCAGCCGGTGCAGCTTGTCGGCGTCCTCGTCTCGTAGGTGCTCGGGGTGGGTCATGATCCAGGAGGTGACCTCGCGGACCGACGGAGGCTTGGGTCCCGGGGCGGGAGCGTGTCCACGCCCGTTCCGGTAGCGCCGCAGGTGGTGCTGGACAGCCAACTCGCCGCCCGGATAGCCGAGTTCTTGGAGGCGGCGTTTCGGATGCCTTCGTTCCAGCGCTGGTGCAGGTGGCTGACGTATGGGTCGACGATATGGGCCCGCTGCAGGCTCTTGGCGACGACATCGTCGGCGGAGCGGGCGTCCACCAGCTTGCAGACGGTCGCCTGGTGCAGACCGGGTTTCCGGCCGATCGCCGCCTTTGACATCCCCTGTTCCCGCAGCTCATGGGCGGCGGCATGCTGCTCACGCAGCCGAACCACGATCTTCAGTTCTTCCGGGAGCTGCACTACCTCTGGCTCCGCCGCGCCAGTGTCGTGACCGCTGGCCCGTGCTGGAGGCGGGTTTGCCAGTCGGGAGCGATGGGCGTTGACCGTCTTCTCGACCGCCTGGCCGAGGTTGGCCCACAGGTGATAGCGATCCGCGACCTGTTCGGCCTGCGGCGCCCCGACCCGAGCGCCCTCTGCATATCCGCTGGAACCGTCCCGGCAAATGACCTTCACCTCGGGGTGATCGCGGAGCCAGGCAGCCAAATCCTCCCCGTCGCGACCGTCGTAGAGGTACAGCAGCCGGTGGGTGGCCATGTCGATCAGTATCGTGCCGTAGTGGCGGCCCTTGCGGAACGCGAAGTCGTCGACGCCGAGGACCTCCACCTTGCCGATCTCCGGCTCGGGCAGGGACCTGACCAGCCGCAACAGCGTGTCCCTGCCGATGGTGAGGCCGACCGCGGACGCCAGTCGGGCCCCAGCCCGGCCGGCCAGGGCCAACCCGATCCGCGTCAAAACCTCGCCCAGCAGCGGGGTATGCCGGCTGTGCGGGATGGTCAGCCCCGAGACCTGCTCGGCGAACGTCACCGCCGTGCAGGAAGGGTTCTCGCAGCGGAAGCGGCGGACGCACAACTCGATCACGACACCGAGGCCACCCACAGCGACATCACGCAGCCTGCGGACGTACCGACCGTGCACCCGGGCCGAGCTCTGGCCGCACCGACACAAACCGGTCGTCGCCCGCACCCGCGTCCTCAGCACTACCTGGTCCGGCTGCCGCTCGACCTCCTCGATCAGCAACGCGGACAGGTACGGAAACAGCTCCAGGAGGACATCATGAGACCACGCGATGCATGATCGCGAACAGGCGGAGCAACGTGCTCAGCCGCCCGGATCACAAGATCGTCGACAGAACCGAGATCAGGGACGGCCAGGTCGCCAACCGGCCCGTCTACGTCGTCATGGCCGTCACCGTCGACGGCACCCGCGACATCCTCGGCATCTGGGCGGGCGAGGGCGCGAAGTACTGGCTGCGCGTGTTCACCGAACTGAAGAACCGCGGCCTGGACGACGTACTGATGCTGGTATGCGACGGGCTGAAGGGCCTCCCGGATGCCGTGGAGGCCGTCTGGCCTCGAACGATTGTCCAGACCTGCATCGTTCACCTCCTGCGCAACAGCTTCCGCTACGCGGCCCGGCAGGACTGGGACAAGATCGCGAAGGCGCTGAAGCCTGTCTACACCGCGCCGAACGAGAGCGCGGCGGCCGAACGCTTCGGAGAGTTCCAGGACGCCTGGGCCGGAAGTATCCGGCGGTCATCAAGCTGTGGGAAGCAGCCTGGGCCGAGTTCGTGCCCTTCCTCTCCTTCGACGTCGAGATCCGCAAGGTCATCTGCTCGACAAACGCGATCGAGAGCGTGAACGCCCGCATACGCAAGGCGATCCGAGCCCGAGGTCACTTCCCGAACGAGGCTGCCGCCTTGAAGTGCGTCTACATGGCGCTCATGAGCCCGGATCCCACAGGCAAGGGCCGCAAGCGCTGGAAAGCACCTTTGAACGCCTTCCAGATCGCCTTCGAAGGTCGACTCGCCCCGACCAACAACTGAACCTCAACAACCAAGATCGGCCGTTAAGTTGACACACCCCCTGGTCGATGGATTCGGTGAAGTCCTCGCCGATGCGGGCGGAAGCCCTCCGCCTCCGGTCCCCAGGACCGGAATCCGAAAGTCGACGCTCACCGAAGCCGACGGCCGCTACACCTTCACCACTGGCGGGGGCGACGGGGCGATGAGGTCGGCAGGTGCCACGGCCTTACTCAACGCGGCGAGGCGATGGGCTCTGTGGGGGCGTGCGCCCAAAAGGCGGCAGTGACACGCTGGACGAGGAGGGACTGGTCGCTCGGCGGGTCGTTGTCGCTGTCCACGGCGTGCGGCACAAGGACCCTGGTGCGGGCCACGTGGCGTACCTCTTGTGCCATGAGTGGGCGCAGGACGTTGACGAGTTGTGTGGCTGTGCAGTTGGGGTCCGGCAGCACGATGGCGTCAAGGTTGCGGGGCATCGGGTTGTAGCTCCTGCGTACGCAGTGGATGACCGGCTGGTCGTGTGTGTGCCGCACGGCCGGATCGCCTTCCAGATGGATTTCCGCGTCGAGCATGTCCACCGCCAATTGCATGGCGAACTTCTGGGCCTCGGCCCTGGTGGCCAGTACGGCCACGACGCGACGCAGCCGGAGCCGTTCGATGATCTGCGCGGTTGCGTTGGCTTGGGTGGACCATTGCCGCGGACGCCGCGAGGCGGGGTTTCTGCGGACGCGGACCACCGCCAGCTGGCAAGACGCCAGCAGTTCTTCGTCCTCCAGTGCCTGCCGGCTCGTCGGGACGACGTGGCTACCGAAGATCTTTTGTGCGGGCATGTGGACCGCCCAGTCCACGTCGCGCGCCTTGAGGCCGGGTGCTATCTGGCGGGGGATGCGTGGAGTGGCCGTCAGATAGATGCGCCGCCGGGCAAAGATGCGGTCGTCGTAGTGGATGTCGGCATAGGGGTGTTCCGGCGTGATGATGCCCTCTGCCGTGCGGTGCGCTTCTTCGACGACGAGGTGTCCCCAGGCAGGAAGGTCGTGGCGACGGTGGCTGTCGGCGACCAGCCGGGCATCTGCGTAGCGGGCGAACACCAGCGCTCCGGGCGGCTGCTGTCTGATCCAGTCGGCCAGATCGGCAGCGCTGGTCAGACGGGTACCACCGTGCGGGCCGAAGCCCATGCCCGCCTGCGGCCTGTCGCCCACTTTCCGCCAGGTGGCGGCGGCCTTGCGGAGGTAAAGCACATCCGGGCCGAGGATCAGGCAGGTTTCCGGAGCGAGTTCAAGCACAGCGGACGCGACAGTGGTGGTCTTGCCTGCTCCGGCAGGCATGCTGATCAGTGTCCGGCGGCCGCCCCCGCCGAAGATCATCGGGGCCAAGCCCGGTGGCGGCTCGCTCTCGGCCGTCCAAAACACCGGGTCGTGCGCACCCACCAACGCGGCAACGTCCTGGAGAGCCGGTTCCTCCCCAGCCGCGGAATTGCTCGTGACAGCAGCAGGGCTCTGTGCTGACGGAAGCGGTGCCGGCGGCGTCTGCGCGCGCTGGGAAGCCGGTGTCCACTCCATGGCCAGTGAGTCCAGGGACGCGATCTCCTCGCTGCCGAGGGCGTCTTGGCGGGCCTGAGCGCACAGGTCGGTGATCCATGGGCCGAGCGGGAAACGCCTGTCGCCTTCGCCGACGTGGAGGCCGGGCGGGACACGCAGGTGGTGGTGCTGGCGGTAGAAGTGCCGGGCGGCTCGCAGCCCGCCTGCGAAGTGGTTGGTGGGGGCTCGATGGAGCGCCAGGACCAGTGGACTGTCTTTGAACGGCAGCGCCGCCAGTTGCTGGCGCTGCTCCTTCTCCAGGGTCGGGAACATGTCGAACTGCCGGTCGAGCCAACGGGTGGCGTGGTCTGCGTCGCCGGGCAGGGGGCCGGGGGTGATGACCGGAGGGGACGCGCTGTCGCGGACCCGGGTCAAGGTGCGCTGCCATGCGTCGGACCAGCGGGGGTTCCACCAGCGGTCGATGTCTCGCAGGGCGCGCCGGTAGGGGTCGGGCAGGGTGCCCTCGCTGTCCTGGCGGCGCTGCTGCAGGAGCCACTGCGCGAGGGAGCGGCGCTGGTAGGTCTCCTGCGCGTCACGGGGAAGGAGGTGGCCGTGCTCGCATGCGTAGGCCTGCGCGGTTTCGAGGAAGGCCTCGGTGCTGTCCGGGTCGTGGCGCCAGGTGATGTTGAAGGTGGCCAGTGCGGCGACGCGGGCGGCGGGCAGGTGTCCGGCAGCTTTGAGGGCGCGCTGATAGCCGAGCCAGCAGCCGAGATGAAACCCGTCGTCGGTGATGTGATTGCTGGGGACGTCGAGGTGCCCGTGTTCGGTCTGGAAGGCCCGGGCGGCGGCCATCCCGGCGTCCCAGATGTCCGGTTCGGGTTCCATGATGCGCAGCATCAGGTGGGGAGCGATCTCCAGGGCGCGTGCGGGGCGGATGGCGTAGTCGGGGGTGGAGATGAGCAGGCGGCGGCCGCTGATCGGCAGGCGGTAGAAGTAGTGCTCGTCGTAGGCCCGCAGCGCGATCATGACTTGGTGGAGCAGGTGGTAGGGCGTGCCGAAGGTTGCTTCTTCGGGGCGTTGCCCGGGGCCGAACAGAACGGGGATGATCAAGGTGGAGACCTTGTTCATGCCGGGGCCGATGCGCAGGGCCCGTCCGATGGCCTGGATGATGTCGATGGTGGATTGCTTGGGGTCGGCGAACAGCACGGAGTCGGCCAGCGGGAAGTCCACGCCTTCGACGCACAGGCGGACATTGCACAGGACGCGGAGCTCGGCGAGCGAGCCCTTGCGCTGGTCTGCGGGGGCCTGCCCGAAGTGGCTCATGCGTTCGCGCCGCACCTGCCGGGAGTGCTTGTGGTGGATGCTGGAAACCCACAGGCCGTCCGCGTGTCCGCCAGGGATGGCGGCCGCGGTCTGCGGGAGGGTTTCGGCGAGGGCGTCGCACTGCGCGATGCTGCGGCTGAAGGCAACCGCCCGCTGAATGTGGTGGTCCTCGCGGGCTTTGAGCAGGGCCAGTTAGGCTGCGGCGACCCGCGCGGCATCGGTCTGCGGGGTACGGCCCCGCTTCGTGCGGCTGGTGAGGAAGGCGCGCAGCTGCGGGTGGTGGATCTCGGGGGCTGCGATGCGGTAGTCGGCGAGTCTGCCTTCGTGGATGGCCTCGGCCAGGGAGTAGCGGTAGGCGACGGTGCCGTAGAGGGACACATCGTCCATGGAGGCGATCGGTTCGGTGACGATGCCCCGGTTGACGTCCCAGATACGAGGCGTGGCGGTGAGGTAGAGGCGATGGCGGGCGGGGATGGCGTCGTCGTCGTGGATGACGCCCCAGGCCTTGCTTCGGGCTCCGGCGGTGCGGTGGGCTTCATCGACGATGGCGATGTCCCAGCGGGGTAGTTGATGGTCGTGGTGGGCCAGGCGGAGCTTTTTGAGGGCGGCGTAGGTGGCGAAGACGTTGACCGGGCCGTCGGCGTCTCGTACGGCTTGGGCCAGGTGTGCCGGGTTGCTTGTCATGGTGAGGATGCCGTCGAGGACGGGCTCGTTGGTCTGCGGATCGGAGCAGACCCCGAGGTAGCGGCCCGGGCGGCCGGCGGTGTACCAGACGCGGGCGGTCTGGTTCAGCAGGTCCAGGGTGGGCAGCAGAGTCAGGCTGCGGCTGTTGGTAGTGATCTCGTGGGCGACGTGGACGGCGAGGTGGGTCTTGCCGGTACCGCACGGCATGATCACCTGCTGTCGTGTGCGTCCCATCGCGAACGCGTTGAGCACACAGTCCGCGGCATCACGCTGACGGGTCCACAGCTTGCTGGACAGGCGTTCGCCGGAAAGATCAAGTTGCACGGGCCAACTCCGCAGTTCTGGCAGGTCAGTGGGTCTGCCCGAAGAATGCGCAGCAGAACGACCACGCGCTGCCCGCCCGCGGTGTTGCCACACGATCAGGTGAACACCGTACGAAACAGGCCCGTTCTATGCCCGCGCGCGATGTAGATGTAACTGTGCAGGAACAGCACAAGGTAGAGGCTGTGCGAGGCCGATGTGTCTGCAGGACGGAGCGGGAGCCGGATGGCGTGGGGCCGGAGTCTGGCACGCGTGAACGTGCTGCTGGCCGGCCATGAGTCGAACTGCTCGCTGCTATGGCGTGTGGCGGCGGCTCAGGGGGTGGATATCGCCTTCCTGCTGGACGAGTTGGGCGACGGGGAGCCGGGACAGCAGGCGGTGCAGCCGCATCTGGCCGAGGTCTTCTTGAGCGCTCCGGCCGCCGAGAGGCTCGCCGCGATGCTGAATGTGGAACTGTCACGGCTGCAATGGGCGCTGCCTCATCTGCGCGAGATCCACCTGCTGCCCGGGCAGCAGGCCCGGTGGGAATGGCCGTGGTATCCGATGGAGCACTATCTGGTCCCGGCCTGCAGCCGGTGCGTGGCGCTGCGCGGGGGCGGGTGGGGGCGATCTGGCTGGTCTGGCCCGAGTCCTGGAAGATCTGCGACCGGCATGGCCAGTTCACCCATGTGCGCCAGTCCGGCTCCGGCGTGGAACTGGCCCCACTGGCGCAGGTGGTGCGGGCGCACCGGCAGCGCCAGCGGTTCGAACGCCGGCACGGCCGCGTCGGGGCTTACCTGGTCGCGGACGCGTTCGCGGTCACCGGCTGGTGGTGGCGCACGACGGTCGTGGGGTGCTGGGCGCGGCGGGCACAACGCGCCGGGCGACCGGAGAGCGACCTGGAGTCGGCGTGGCTGTGGATGCACCCGGAGGCCGTCGCAGTGGCCCGCGCTCTGCTGGACTACGAGCGGCAGCGCGCGATGCAGGGCGCCGGGCCGTGGGCCGTGGCCGAGGCGCAGCTGCTCGAGCGCCTGGCGCAGCTGGCCACTGTGCTCGAGCTGCCGCCCGGGACGTGGCGGATCCCGGTGGCACAGTGGCTGCACCAGCATCTCCGGTGCGCGCCGCCGGTAGCGCAGATGGGCGAGCCGGGCCGGCCGGTGACGGCGCTCATCCACGCCGACGACGAGCAGCAGCAATCCCTGGCCGAGCGGTGCTGTCTGCCCTGGGAATGGAACGACCCGTCCGTGCCCGTGTGACCCCGGAGCGGCAGCGCGGGCCGCCGCCCGCAGGACCTCAACCGGGCAGGTTTCGGACCGGCGTTCGCCATGCCCTTCGTCCGGGTGATCGGCTGCGGCAGCGGCCACGAGGGCACCCGGGCCGGCGGATCATGGAGCGAGTTTGCCGGGCAGCGAGCTGGCGGAGGGGTATGTACGTGCCGGACGCTCCCCTAGACCAGCAGGCGATCACCGTCTGCTATCTCGACCGGTTCGGACGCCGGTGTGAACTGCCGGTGGAGCAGGCCGCTCAGGTGCCGTTCGAACAGCTGGCGCCCTTGCAGATGCCGGTGCCCTATCCAGGTCGGCAGTCCTTCGTCACCAAGGCCTGGGCCTCGGCCACCGGCCAGTCGCTGGCGTGCGGTTCACTGCGCCAGCAGCGCTGCGGCATGCTGCTGGACCGGGATCCGACGGTGGCCGCGCGCAGCGCCGGGCCAATGGAGCTGCACTGGACACAGGGCGGCTGCACGCAGAGCCTGCGGCCGGACTTCGTCGCCTTACGGGCAGCGCGGCGGGAGGTCATCTGCGTGGCTCCAGAGGAGATCACCGACCGTTGGCACGCAGGGCAGCAACTGCTGGCCCAGGCCGCCGCTGTGGCGGGCTGGCGGGTGCGGGTCCTGAAGCTGCCGGATGGTGTGGAGCTGGACAACCTGATGCTGCTGTACGCCGTCCGTAGTCCACAGTGGCTGGCCGTGGCCGATGCCGAGGCGTTGGCCCGCCGCTTCACTTCCCCTCGCACCATTCGCTCCGGGGTGCGGGCTGCGGGCCTGCCCATGTTTGCGGGCGTGGACCTGGCCTATCACCTGATCTGGAAACGGCGGCTGCACACCGACATGACCAGGCTCCTGACGCCGTCATCGACGGCATGGCTGCGGGAGGACGGATGACCGCACCGCACGGCGCGGTTCCGGACGGCGCGGACACTCTGGCCCTCGGCGACACCATCACCTTCAGCGGGGCGCGCTGGCTGGTGACCGCCTTTCACGGTCCGCGGGTCTTCCTCAACGCGCCCGGTGACACCACAGCCGAGCCTTTGATCATCCTCCAGCCGGTGCTGACGTCCGCGAAGGACTTCGCGGTCCTTGACCGGGCGGCTCCCCGCACGGTGGTCACCCACCGCGGGCACGAGCTGAAAGCCCTGCCCGCCGCACTGCGTCGCGAGGTGACCCGGTGGGAGCGCATCGTGAAGGAGGTGCTGCACCAGCAGGCCCCGAACGTGCCGGCGACCACTCCGCCCAAACCCGCCTTCGACCCGGAGCTCCGCACTCTCAAGCAGCGCTACCGCACCAAGACCGACCAGTTGACCGAGGCTGGCTGGCCGACCTCGCCCGCCACCATCGAGCGCAAGTGCCTCGCCTGGCGCAAGGAGGGACTGCTGGGGTTGATCGACCGGCGTGGCCAGCGCGCCGCCTCAGCGCACGGACGCGTCGAGCAGCGGGTGATCGACCTGGTGTGGGAGATCCTGGATGGCGAACGCGACCAGGGTCTGTCGCCGGGCACCTTGTCGCGGCTGATCGGCCGTGTGCAGCAGACGGTTCAGGCCCGCTACGCTCGTGAGCTCGCCGACGCCGATGCGGCCACCGCGGCTGCGCTGCTGCCCAGCCAGGCCACGTATTACCGGCTGCTGCAGCGTCTGGGGATCACGGCACACAATGCGCATGCCGCGGCGGCCCGGCGTGCGGCCGGCCCGCCGCTCTCAGCGATGCGGCCCGGCAGCCGGCGGGCGACCACGGCGCGCTGGCCCGGGGAACTGGTGCAGATCGACACCACCGGACTGGATGTACTGGTCATCGGCGACGAGGGACAGATCATCTCGGTGGAGCTGACCATCGCGATCGATGTGGCCACCCGCAGCATCGTCGGCGCGCTGATCGTGCCCAAGCGGTTCCGCCGTGGTGCCGGTGCGGGCCGGTGGCTGGGCGGGCCACCCGCAGCTTCGACACGGTGCAGGTCGTGGCGCAGAGCACCGCACCGCTGCCGGTACAGCCGGGGTGGTCCCCGGAAACCTTCATGGGCGGCTCGGACCTGCCCTTCGAGGAACTGCTGGCCGCCGATGAGCGGTTCGCCGGTGCGGCCGCCAGGCCGGTCATCAAACCCGAGACGCTCGTCGTCGACCACGGCTCACCGTTCGTCTCCGCGGACTTCACCCGCTCCTGCAACTCCCTGGGCATCGAGGTCCGCGAGGCCCGGCTGCGCACCCCCGTCGACAAGGCGATCGTCGAGCGCGCCATGCTGGCGATCAAGACCGGCTTCAGCCAGCACCTGGCCTCCTACACCCACCACCGTCTGGACCTGCGCGGCAAACACGTCCGCAAGCAGCCGCTGTGGACGATCGCCCAGCTGCAGGACCTGTTCGAGCAGTGGGTGGCGCTGCGCTGGCAGCAGACCCCGCACGGCGCGCTGCGCAGCCCGTTCACCCCGGGACTGAAGCTCACCCCGAACCAGATGTATGCAGCGCTGATCTCGCTGCGCGGCTACCGGGCCACGGCGCTGACCGAGAGCGAGAACCGCAAGCTGCTGCCGACCGTGTGGGCACGCATCAACCGCAAGGGCTTCCAGATCAACAACCGCACCTACAACCTGGACAAGGGAGCCCTGGATCCCTTCCGCGGCTCCTCCGGGCTCGCGGCCTTCCAGGGAAGGTGGGAGGTGCACTACTCCCCCAACCAGCCCGAGGTCGCCTGGCTGTTCAACCACCGGGCCGCCCCAGACAGCGACCCGTGGGTGGAGGTGCCCTTCATCCACCGGCGGATCCTGCACGACCGGTGGACCGAAGAGAGCTGGGAGCAAGGACTGCAGGTCCATCTCGCCGTCGGCGGACACCGACACGACGAGGCCGCCATCGCCCGGGCCACGCACCGCCTGCTGTCCAAAGCGGCTAAGGGGCCCGGGCCCGCCGATGCACCCGCTGCCTCTGCCCGTTCCCTGCCCGCGCCCCGCCGCCGGCCGGCGGCACCCAAGGAGCCCTATGCCGCCGGTATGCCGCCGCTGGATCCGGAATCGGTGCGGCCCTTCCGCCGCCTCGATCGCCCCGCTGCGGAACTCTTCACCGCTGGCGAGCCCGTAAAGGACAGCAGGCAGAGCGTCGATGCCTTCCTCGCCTCGCTGCCCGAACTGAACCCGCCCGCCGACGGCGATAACGGCTATAACGGCCAACAAGGAGAGGACCGTTGAAAGCCTCGGTACGTGATCCGCAGTCCCCGCCCACTCCCCCAGCCCCGCCGGCCCCCGACACTGTCGGCCCGCCGACCACCCTGCTGGGGTGGCGCACCCGCCTGCGGCAACCGTCCTCCAAGCTCCCATCCTTGGTTCCGCTGCCGCCGGAAGACCCTTCCTCCGCCAACAGCGAGGAGGAAGGGGAGAAAAGGGAGAACGATCCCCGCGTCCGATACCGCGCCGACCTCGGTCTGGTCGAGACCACCGACATCCAGCGCGGACTGCTCCTCGCACGGCGGATGCTGCGGCGAAACGGCGAACGCCGCCAACCCGGCCCGCACATCGCCATCGACAGCGACTACCGCGGCACCGGCAAACGCACGCTGCTGCACCACATCGGCATGGGCCACCAAGGGCGCCGCGAGAAACTGCACGGCATCGACGACACCCGCATCCCGGTGATCTGCATCAACGCCCCGCCCACCCCGGGCACCCCGGCCGACTGGTCCGCCGCCCTTGCCACGTTCCTGGGCTGGGCCCTCTACCGCTCCGACACCGACAGCCGGCCCGTGCAACGCATGAAGGACTTCACCGGGCCCGCCGTGCATGTGATGCGCACCAACCACGTAGAGGTGTGCCTGGTCGACGGGATCGACCGGCTGCGCACCGAGGATCTGCAGCCCACCTTCGACTTCTTCGACTACCTCGCGGACGAACTGAGCCTGACGGTCTTCTGGAGCGGCATCGGCTCCAGCGACATCCTCCGCGAAGCACGCACCGCCCGCTTCCCCGCCCTGCGCCGGACAACCGACGCCGCACCGCTGCGCCAGCGGCCCGTACCCACCCTCTGGGTCAACCGGCTACCCCCTCGCAGCCCCGAACACCCCGACGAGTGGCCCCGGGCCCTGGCCAGTTTCGACGGAAGACTCCAGCTGTGCCGCCACCGGCCCAACAGTCTCCTGGAGCTCGCCGAAGAGCTCTACGACATCACTGACGGGCTCATGGAAAACCTCACACCGCTGCTCAGCACGGCCGCGCAGATCGCCATTCTCGACGGCACCGAGGCGATCACACCGGAGATCCTGCACGACGCAGCCCGATACCTCGATCTGCCCGCGGCAGGCACGATGGACGAGGCGTGGTGACGCAGAGCGCGGATGCCGGGCTCTCACCACCGACGAGTACGCGGGCCGCTCGCACGCCGTGCCGGGCACTCGCACACGTCGCCCAGCGGGCCCGCAGGTGGCGGGCGTCCCTGAAATGCGACAGGGCCCGGATCCTCGAATGGATCCGGACCCTGCTCGGCAGTAGCGGGGACAGGATTTGAACCTGCGGCCTCTGGGTTATGAGCCCAGCGAGCTACCGAGCTGCTCCACCCCGCGTCGATGAAGCCAACCGTAGGTCTTCCCGCGAGGTCCGCAGACCGCCCTCGGCCAGGGGCTATGCAGCGAAGCCGACGTTGGTGCAGTACTCGTACGCTCCGTACTGGGATCCCAGATCAGGCAGGACGTCGTCGGTCCAGGCCGCGTCCAAGCCGTGGTGGTCACCGGCCGCCCACGCGCCGACGATCCGGTCCCAGCGGCGCACCTTCATGTGCCGGAAGGGAACGTCGCGCTGCAGCGGGCGGGCGACGCCGGACTGGTTGAGGGGATGGATCTCCACCCTGGTGCCGCCGTTCGCGTTGAGGCGCTTGAGCAGGTGCCGGGCCACGTTCTGCCGGCGCACCACCCGGTAGGCGTCGTCGATCTTCTTCAGGTTCTTCGCCGAGGGGTGGCGCTTGCCCTCCAGCCATGCCTTGAGCGTGCGGTCGGTCACCGTCAGCCCGGCATCCCTGGCGGCCTGACGGGCGTGGTCGGACCTCGTCAGATAGTTCAGGCGCGCCATCAGGCCGCGCTTCGCCGTGACGGGTGTGGCGATGCCGCCGGCGAGGTCGTCGAGCTTTTGCCCGACGAGTTCGCTTCCCCTGACGCCGCTCGCGCCGAACCTCCCGAAGTCGCTGTTCCTCTCCGGCATCTACTGCTCCTCCCCCATCGTGTCGGTGCCCGCGGTGTAGAGGTCTTTGACCTTGACCTCGGTAACCCCACGGCCTTCGGGAAAGACACGGCGCCAGTCGCCGATGACGTGGAGTTCGTCGGTGCCCATCGCGCGGACGACGGCGAGTCCTTCGTCGTGGGCTTTGAGCGCCTTCATCCAGAGGTTGGCGAAGGCCTGGGAGCGGATGATGTGCATCCAGTCCGGCCGATACAGCTCCCGGTTGTAATTCGACTCCCCCATGGTGGAGACGAACTTCGAGTACATCGCCTTCACGTACTCCAGGGTGACCGCGTCGCCGTCGGCGATGGCGGTGTCGCGGGCGTCCTTGAGCGTGATGCGGAACTTCTCCAGCAGGTTCTCCGTCGCCCCCGAAGTGTAGGACTCGTGGACTTCCGGCGCCTCGCACAGCCCGTATTTCGGGCTGGACAGGCGCAGCAGGAGACGCAGGGTGGGTTCGGTGACCCACAGGGGTCCGGGTTCGTCGCGCTCGCCGATCGGGTTGGGCAGCACGGCGTCGTGCTCCCAGGCGGGTGGGGTGATCAGGTGGACTCCGGCGCGGCGGCGGTCGTGCGGCATGCCGGTGGTGTGCTCGAGCTGCCCGAGCGGCAGATGAGTCTTGAGGGCGGACAGGTAGGCGCCGTTGATGTCCAGTGCCGTCACCCCATGAACGCCGGGCGGCAGTTCGGCGCGGGTCCACTTGGGGCGGGCCTCCCAGATCTGGTCCGCGCCCCGGGAGGTCTGCTTCTTCAGGATGTCGGGAATCCCGGGGTGGGCGATCACGTCGTACCGGGCGCCCTTGCGGGTCTCGTCCAGCAAGCGCATCGTGTCCGGGATCGCCTTCTTCAACAGCGCCGCGGTGGCCGCTTCCACGTCGCCCTGGTGCTCGGCGAGCGCTCCCTCAACCGCCGCATGGATCAAGCCCACCGCGCCTGACGGCTCCTGGAATGCCCGGCGGGCCGGGCCCTTGGCACGCTCCGACGGCTTCGAGGCCGGGGCAGGCCGGCCTGCGACCGGGGCGGTAGGGGCGGGCTGCGCCTCGGCTGTGCTGTCCTGACATTCGGCCGGGTCCAGGTGCTGAGCGAAGCCCTCCACCCGCTGTCCGGCCGGACGCCCGCACAGCACACACGGCTCCGGCGAGGTGAGTACCTCTACCTCGTCGCCGCCCTCGGGCTCGGAGGAAGCGGGCTCGGCTGAAGCGGCAGCCTCCGCTGCGACGGGCTCGGCCGCAGTGGACTCCACCGCGGGCTCGGTGTCGGCGGTGAGCTTGGCGCTCAACCCGTTCAGGAGATAGGCGTACTTGACGCGCACCTCGCCGGCCGGGACCCGGCCGGCTTCCCAGGCACTGACCGTGGACGGGCTCACCCCGAGGGCGCGGGCGACCTGTGCCTTGGACAGTTGGGCCTGCTCGCGCAAGGCGCGGCGGGCCGCGGGGTCCGGGAGGTCGGCCTGCGGGCCGACGGAGGCGAGGAGCGAGTCGATCGCGTCGAAGTCACTCACCGGGCGCTCCCTTCAGATGTAGGTTACGGGGTTGCGGGACAAGTGCGGGCTCTTGGTGGGCCGTCCGACACGGTCGTCGCCCCGCAGCAACTCCCCTTGGAGGGCGTAGCGGTCGCCGTGCTTGGAGATCCCGGTGATCGTCGCGACGGCGAGGACAGTGCCTGACGTGTTGATGATCTGCACCTCGTCCTGGGACAGGGCACGGTCGGCATTGAACTTCCAGATGCCGCGGCCGGTCTCCCATGCCTCGTCCTCGCTCATGCCGGGCCGCCAGCCAATGGTCATCCGTTCGAGCATGTCGTCCGGGCCCGCCTCGCGCTCGGGGCCGATCTGGATCTGCAACACCCGCCCACCTCCCAGAACCTGAACTCTTCAACTTGTTGCGAAGTTACCACCTGAACATGTAACTTCGCAACAAGTTAGGAAGTAACCGCCTTTCCTGACCCCAGCACGACTTCACCGCTCCGACCCTCGACACGAAGGAGACCCACTCCATGGCCAAGGCGTACGGCGAAGTACTGCGCGGCATCCGCACCGACACCTGCTGCACGACCGGCGCGGAGCTGATCCACATCCGGTTCACCGACGACTGGGGCATCCGCGGCTGCAACGAGTGCGGCGGCCCAGAACAAGCTCGGAATCCTGGTGCACGCCCGTCCCAGCGAAGTAACGCACCCCGGCGCCAGCTGATCCCCCGCCCCGGCCTTCGGGCCTCCGCCCGCCGCCAGCCCGACGGCAGTCAGAGGCCCTTGCGCACGCTTCCAACTCGGATTCCGGAGTCCCCGTAGTTCCGGGCCCGGCGGGCCTGCTCCCCAGCCCGCATCCTGCGCCCTGAGGTTCCCCCGTCATGCGGGAGCCGCTGATCAGCTGGTCAGCAGGGGGTGACGGGTGTTCAGATTCGTTGGTTCGGCCGTCGCCTGCTCGGCGTAGTACTTCTCCTCGAACTCGATCGGGCTGAGGAAGCCGAGCCGTTCCTGGATGCGGCGGGAGTTGCAGAAGCCGTCGACGTACTCGAAGAGCGCGAGATTCACCTCGGCCCTCGTGGTGAAGGTGCGGCCGCGGAGGCCCTCGGTTTTGATGAGCATCCAGAGGTTCTCGGCGAGGGCGTTGTCGTACGAGTCCCCGACCGAACCCATGGATGCCTCAACTCCCGCCCGCATGAGTCGAGTTGTGAGCTTGATGGACGTATATTGACAGCCGTGGTCGGCGTGGTGAATGAGCTTGCCCGGCTCAACTTCGCGGGACGCGAGGGCGTACTCCAGCGTGGTCAGG
>NZ_JBHYWP010000064.1:0-20747 GCF_042751845.1 Streptomyces sp. NPDC059398
CCCCGCGCACGCCCGTCGACGACCGACGCGACCAGGGCGATCACCACGACGGCCAGCAGCGCCAGCACCCACCTCGTATCCATACCGAGGACCGTACCGGTGGCCACGGACACCCGGCGCCCCACCGTCGGCGGGGCCGCAGAGCCGCACCGCCCACCCGAACCGGTGACAGCGCAGGTGAGTTCCCCCACAACGCCGTCCTGTGGAGGAGCGGCCACCGCTCCGGCGCCTTAGGCTCGACGGACCGCTTCGGCGTCCTGCCGGGCGCGCGGGGCCCGGCCCGTCCACGGAGGTTCCCACTCCATGAAGCTCACCGTCGTCGGCTGCTCGGGGTCGTTCCCATCCGCGGAATCGGCCTGTTCGAGCTACCTCGTAGAGGCCGACGGCTTCAGGCTGCTCCTCGACATGGGCAACGGCGCCCTCGGCGAGCTGCAGCACTACTGCGGTCTCTACGACCTGGACGCCGTCTTCCTCAGCCATCTCCACTCGGACCACTGCATCGACATGTGCGCGTATTTCGTCGCGCGCTACTACCGCCACGACGGCGGACGCTGCCCCGCGATCCCCGTGTACGCGCCCGAGGGTGCGGCGGAACGGCTCACCACGGCGTACGCGGACACCCCGTCCTCCACGTCGATGAGCGAGGTCTTCGACTTCCGCACCCTGAAGTCCGCCTCGTTCGACATCGGCCCGTTCGCGGTGCGTACGGAGAAGGTCTGCCACCCGGTCGAGGCGTACGCCATCCGGATCGAGCACGGCGGCAGCACACTCACGTACTCCGGGGACACGGGCGTCTGCGACCCGCTGCACGAACTCGCCGTGGGCGCCGACCTGTTCCTCTGCGAAGCGTCCTTCACCCACGGCAAGGAGGATGTCGCCGACCTCCACCTCAACGGCCGCGAGGCCGGAGCACACGCGGCGCGTGCCGGGGTGCGGCACATGGTGCTGACCCACATCCCGCCGTGGACGGACGCCAAACGCAATCTGGCCGACGCGCAGGCGGTGTTCGACGGCCCGGTGGAGCTGGCCAGGCCCGGCGCGGTGTACGAGATCTGACCCCGTACCCGGGATCTGACCCCGGGTACGGGATCTGACCCCGGGTACGGGATCCGATCCCGTGTACGGGATCTGGACCCCGCGGCACTCTCATCGCGGGCCCGGCAACCGCTGCGGTTCCCGGGCCCGCCGACTGTGCTCCCTCATGCCTTGGTGACGTCCTCGACGTCCTCTTCCGGCTCGCGCCCCGGTGTCATCACATTGAACTTGGTGATCACGAACCGGAAGACCACGTAGTACACCACCGCGAAGCAGAGCCCGATCGGGATGATCAGCCAGGGCTTCGTATCGAGGTGCCAGTTGATGACGTAGTCGATCAGACCGGCCGAGAAACTGAACCCCGCATGGACCCCCAGGGCCCAGGTGATCCCCATCGAAGCACCAGTCAGCAGCGCGTGCAGCCCGTACAGCAGCGGCGCGGCGAACATGAAGGAGAACTCCAGCGGCTCGGTCACCCCGGTCACGAACGACGTCAGCGCCACCGAGATCATCAGGCCCGTGACCTGCTTGCGCCGCTCCGGCCGTGCGCAGTGGGCGATGGCCAGGGCCGCGGCGGGCAGACCGAACATCATGATCGGGAAGAAGCCGGACGTGAACTGCCCCGCACTCGGGTCGCCCGCGAAGAACCGTGTGATGTCGCCCTGTACCCCGGTCCCGTCCGACTTGGTGTACGTACCGGCCTGGAACCAGAAGAAGGTGTTCAGGAACTGGTGCATACCGATCGGGATGAGGAGCCGGTTGGCCACACCGAAGATCGCCGCGCCCCAGGCGCCCAGGCCGATCAGATGCTTCGAGAACCAGGTCAGCGCATCGCCCACCGGCTGCCAGACGAGCCCGAACACCACGCCGAGGATGACGCCGAGGAAAGCCATCAGGATCGGGACGAGACGGCGGCCGTTGAAGAAGCCCAGCCAGTCGACCAGCCGGGTGCGGTGGAAGCGCTGCCAGACGATCGCGGTCAGCAGCCCGATCAGGATCCCGCCGAGTACACCCGGATTCTGCGGAGTGCCCTGGGGCATCGCCTTCGTCACCGACCCACCGATCGGGTAGGCGCCCAGGACGCCGTGGTACACGAGGAATCCGACGACCGCGGCCAGCGCCGTCGAACCGTCCGCCTTCTTCGCGAAACCGATCGCGACCCCGATGCAGAAGAGCAGCGGCAGACCGAACGCCCCGTCAAGGATCGCGTTGCCGCCCGCGAGGAAGACCTTGGCCGTCCTGTCCCAGAACGCGCCGTGCAGATAGGCGGTGAAGAGATTGCCGAGGCTGACGAGCAGACCCGCGGCGGGCAGGACGGCGACGGGCAGCTGCAGACTGCGGCCGACCTTCTGAAGACCCTGGAAGAGGCCGTTCCACCACTTCTTCGCCGGCGGGGTCTGTGGCACCGCCGCGCTGCTGGTGCTCATTCGGCGTCCTCCTGCGTCGGCCTGTTGGCGGCCGCCGTATATGGCTCCAGGCCACCCACGGCGCGGTCCGATGCCTTGCCCCCGGCGCCGCACCAGTGATCGCCATCTTCCGAGGCGGCACGGTTTCCCGCCCGTATAAGGCGCCCAATCGTGCGTTACCGTGACGAAACGGACCGGAGAGCCGGGCCGCCAGGAGACACTCAGGAGTCAGAGATGGCCACTAAGGCTGAGAAGATCGTCGCGGGGCTCGGCGGCCTCGACAACATCGAAGAGGTCGAAGGCTGCATCACCCGGCTGCGCACCGAGGTCAAGGACGCCTCGCTCGTGGACGACGCGGCGCTCAAGGCCGCGGGCGCGCACGGCGTCGTCAAGATGGGCACCGCGATCCAGGTCGTCATCGGCACCGACGCGGACCCCATCGCCGCGGACATCGAGGACATGATGTGACCGGCTGACTCGCGGGCACCCGCGAGTGCGGCGGATCAGCGGCGGGGCCGGCTCCGGGCGCGGCAGTGGCCGCGGCGGTGGCCGCCCCGCCTCCCGCCACCGGCCCCGGGCGCCCGCCCCCGCTCCGGCCGATAGGCTCGGCCCATGTCTCGTATCGACGGCCGCACCCCCGAAGAACTCCGCCCGGTCACCATTGAGCGCGCCTGGAGCAAGCACGCCGAGGGCTCCGTCCTCATCTCCTTCGGTGACACCAAAGTCTTCTGCACCGCCTCCTTCACCGAAGGCGTACCGCGCTGGCGCAAGGGCAGCGGCGAGGGCTGGGTCACCGCCGAGTACTCGATGCTCCCGCGCTCCACCAACACCCGAGGCGACCGGGAATCCGTCCGCGGCAGGATCGGCGGCCGTACCCACGAGATCTCCCGCCTCATCGGCCGCTCGCTGCGCGCGGTCATCGACTACAAGGCGCTGGGCGAGAACACGGTCGTACTCGACTGCGACGTCCTCCAGGCCGACGGCGGCACCCGCACCGCCGCGATCACCGGCGCGTACGTCGCGCTCGCCGACGCGGTCACCTGGGCCCAGTCCAAGAAGCTCATCAGGCCGGGCCGCAAGCCCCTCACCGACACGGTCTCGGCGGTCAGCGTCGGCATCGTCGACGGAACACCGCTGCTCGACCTCCGCTACGAGGAGGACGTCCGCGCCGAGACCGACATGAACGTCGTCTGCACCGGGGACGGCCGCTTCGTCGAGGTCCAGGGCACCGCCGAGGCCGAGCCCTTCGACCGCAAGGAGCTCAACGCCCTGCTCGACCTGGCCACCGGCGGCTGCGCCGACCTCACCGCGCTCCAGGTCGAGGCACTCGGCAAGTAGCCGGTGCGCCTGCCGGACGGTGGTGCTCCGGGGGCGGAAGGGTGCGCGGTGAGCCGCCCGCCCGCCCCCTGATACTGGACACATGACCCGTCTGATCCTCGCCACCCGCAACGCCGGGAAAATCACCGAACTCGAAGCGATCCTCGCCGACGCGGGCCTGCCCCACGAACTGGTCGGCACGGACGCGTACCCCGAAGTCCCGGACGTCAAGGAGACCGGCGTCACCTTCGCCGAGAACGCTCTGCTGAAGGCCCACGCCATGGCGCAGGCGACCGGCCTGCCCGCCGTGGCCGACGACTCGGGCCTCTGCGTCGACGTACTGAACGGCGCCCCCGGCATCTTCTCGGCCCGCTGGTCAGGCACCCACGGCGACGACGAGGCCAACCTCCGCCTGCTGCTGGCCCAGCTCTCGGACATCGACGACCCGCACCGGGGCGCCCACTTCGCCTGCGCGGCGGCCCTGGCCCTCCCCGACGGCACGGAACGCGTGGTGGAGGGCACCCTCCCCGGCACCCTCCGCACCACCCCGGCGGGCAGCGGCGGCTTCGGCTACGACCCGATCCTCCAGCCGACGGGCTCCACCCGCACCTGCGCGGAACTCACGGCATCGGAGAAGAACGCGATCAGCCACCGCGGCCAGGCGTTCCGTGCGCTGGTACCGGTGGTGCGGGAGCTGCTGGGCTGACAGCAGAAGGCGTGGCCCCCTGTGGAGGCCACGCCTTCTGTCGGTGCGCCCGATCGGATTCGAACCGATATACACGACCACCTAAAGATCGTCGCTCACCGGGTGGCGTACGGGCGCAGACCTGAAGAACTCTACTTTGTTCCTCGGAGTGATGGGGAGCGGTTCGCGAACGTGACCGTCTGGCTGTGACACGACGGGCACAAGTACCTGAGGTTCTCCCGGCGGTCGTCCAGTCTGTCGCCGTTGATGTGATCGATCTCCAGCACCAGCAGCCGGCCCTGCCAGCTGTCACCCGTGCCGCAATCGGCGCAGATGTGCGGGACAGCCAGGTCGTCGAGTGCGCGCCGCAGTTTCACGGTCCTGGTCCGGGGTGAGCCGGGCGGCCGTTGGCGGAGGATGTCGTGGGCTGCTACCCGGCGGGGTGAGACCGTGCCACGGGCGTGTCCTTGACCGGTGAAGTGCCCGGTGGAGATCCCATGGGCGTCCAGGCTCCTACGGAGGCGCGCCCTGGCAGCGCCCGAGTCCCGCTCCCCGAGCGCTCTGAGCACGCCTGCATGGCTGAGGCAGCGGGCGACCACGGTGGCGAGCGGCTCGCGGGGAAGTACGGACGGACCGTGTCCGCGTCCGCGGCGGAAGTGCGAGGTGTCGATACCGAAGCGGTCGAGCTTGGTCCTGATGAGCCCGTAGGGGCTGTCGTCCGGCGGGTAGCCCAGGTACTCCATCATTTCCCGGATGCTGGACGAGTGGGCGGCCGCTTCTGCCAGCAACTCCCGCGAGTAGCTGCGTCTTTCACGGGCCGGGAGGGGCTCGTCGCCGAAGTGCGACGTGTCGATGCCGAGGTGCTCCAGCCTGAGGCGCAGACAGCGCAGAGGACGGGCTCCCATCGGGGCGCCCAGCCGGCGCATCAGGTCCACGAGGCTTGCGGAGTCGGCCGCCGTGCGGGTCAGCAGTTCCCGGGGGTACTTCGCCCTGCTCACGCCTTCGTCCCCCGCCTGCGTCCGCGGTAGGTGTCGGTGACCGTATGACAGTTGGGGCACATGAGCCGGAGGTTCCCGGGGGTGTTGTTCCACCAGTCGCCGTTGATGTGATCGACTTCGAGGCGGAGAGGCCGGCCGTTCCACTCCGGGCCGGTACCGCACATCGCGCAGCGCTCAGGGCACCCCGTCCGCAGCAGTTCGCGGCGCAGCCGTTCCCCGGGGACTCTGCCCTCGCCGGGGGACCGGACCGTCAGGATCCCGCCGCCTCGTGAGCGCTGAGGGCCACCGGACGGGCGCCGGGTGAAGTGTGAGGTGTCGATCCCGGACGCCTTGATACGGCGCCCGATGTGCGTGTGGTTCCCGCCGACCGGGTTGATCCCCAGCTGGCAGAGGACCTCCCGGATGCTTGTCGATGCCGCGACGGCCTCGCGGAGCCGCGCGTCGGTGTGACGCACCCACCGGTCGGGGAAGTGCGAGGTGTCCACCCCGGCCTCGGCCATCTTCCCGCGCAGATACCGTCTGCTGCCCGGCGTCGCGGTGCCCCCGCACCAGCGCACCGCGTCGTCCCAGTCGCTCGTCCGGCGAGCTGCTTCCGCCAGCAGCTCGCGGGTGTACCTCTTCGGCATGCGTGCCCCCTCCACCCCGGTCACACGTTCGTCACCTCGTACGGAGTAACGAACCACCGGCCCGGCCGTCACGTACGGGAAGCGGAACGGCCCGTACCGGGTGGGGTACGGGCCGTTCCGCGAGCCGGGGTGGCTTCGGGGGGTGGGGGTCAGAAGCGGGGTTCCGGGGCCTGGGACTCGACCATTTCGGCGGCCTCCTCCTTCGTCTCCACCGACGGGGGCGAGCCCTCCAGGGGCTGCTGGGCGGTCTCCTTCATGCAGAGGACCGCGATCACGCCCACCAGCGCCGCGCCCATCGCGTAGTACGCCGGCATCAGATTGGTGCCGGCCAGGCTGATCAGCGCGGTGATCACGAACGGGGTCGTACCGCCGAACAGGGACGTCGAGAGGTTGTAGCCGACCGACAGCGACCCGTACCTGACCTGGGTCGGGAACAGCGCCGGGAGCGCCGCCGACATCGTGCCCAGCATGCACACCAGCGAGAGGCCGAGCATCGCCATGCCGATGATGATCGCCGGGACGGAGCCCTGGCGGATCAGGAGGAAGGCCGGGAGCGACAGGACGAGGAAGCCGAGCATGCCCGCCATCAGGAGCGGTTTCCGGCCGAAGCGGTCGCTCAGCTTGCCGACCTGGTTGATGACCAGCATCAGGGCGACCATGACGCCCAGCAGGACCAGTAGGCCGTGGGTGTCGCCGTAGTCGAGTTCGTCCGAGAGATAGGTCGGCATGTACGACAGCAGCATGTAGTCGGTGATGTTGTACGCACCGACCAGACAGATGCAGAGCACCAGCGCGCGCCAGTGGTCCCGGAAGATCGCCTTGAGGTCGCCCTTGGCGGTGGTCTCGACCGCGTCGGCCGCCTCGCCGGCGCCCACGTTCTCGCCGGTCAGCCGCTGGAAGGCGGGGGTCTCGTCCAGCTTGAGCCGCAGGTAGAGACCGACCAGGCCCAGCGGGCCCGCGACCAGGAACGGAATGCGCCAGCCCCAGCTGTCCATCCCGCCGGAGCCGACGACCGAGGTCATCAGCGTGACCAGGCCGGCCGCGCCCACGTATCCGGAGAGCGTGCCGAACTCCAGGAAGCTGCCGAAGTACCCGCGGCGCTTGTCCGGTGCGTACTCGGCTATGAAGGTCGAGGCGCCGCCGTACTCACCGCCGGTGGAGAAGCCCTGCACCAGGCGGAAGAAGATCAGCAGGACGGGGGACCAGAAGCCGACCGTCGCGTACGAGGGGAGCACGCCAATCGCGAAGGTCCCGATCGCCATCATGATCATGGTCATGGCGAGGACCTTCTTGCGGCCGATCTTGTCGCCCATCGGGCCGAAGACCATGCCGCCGACCGGCCGGATCAGGAAGGCGACGGCGAAAGTGGCGAACGAGGCGAGCAGCTGGACCGTGTCGCTTCCGCCGGGGAAGAACACGCGGCCGATCGTCGCCGCCAGATAGCTGTAGATGCCGAAGTCGAACCACTCCATGGCATTACCGAGGCTGGCCGCCTTCACCGCCCGCTTGATCGCGGCCTCGTCCGTCACCGTGATGTCGGTGCGGCGCAGCCGCGGGTTCTTCCGCCGGTCGATCGCGCGGAAGAGACCGCGGTGGCGTTTGACCGCCTCGGGGTCGGCGGCGGTCTGGTGGCCGGGGTCCGCCATGGTGGTCGTCCTCTCTGTGGGCATACAAAAACACGCAGGAGGCTCTTCTGCACAGCGATGGCGATCGCAAACCAGGGCTCCGGAGAAATGGGACCTTGGTCACGTATTTTCCGCGGATACCGGCCACTCTCGCAACTTCTCGGACCGCCCCGGAGTTCCTCAGAGGCCGAGGTCCTTGATGATTTTGGCTACGTGACCGGTGGCCTTGACGTTATAGAAAGCGCGTTCGACCTTGCCGTTCTCGTCGACGACGACCGTCGACCTGATGACGCCCGTCACCGTTTTGCCGTAGAGCTTCTTCTCCCCGAATGCGCCGTACGCGGCGAGTGTCTCCTTGGACGGATCGCCGACCAGCGTCACCTTCAGCGATTCCTGCTCGCGGAATTTCGCGAGCTTCTCCGGCTTGTCCGGCGAGACCCCGATGACGTCGTATCCGGCGTCGGCCAGAAACCCCAGATTGTCCGTGAAGTCGCAGGCCTGCTTGGTGCATCCAGGGGTGAGGGCCGCCGGGTAGAAGTACACGATGACCTTGCGGCCCCGGTGCGCGGCGAGTGAGATCTCGTTGCCGTCCGCGTCGGGCAGGGTGAAGGCGGGGGCGGTGTCGCCGGGCTGCAGTCGCTCGCTCATCAGGTTCTCCTCGGAGGGATCGGTCACCGTGAGGTACGGATGGGGCAGAGCGTAATAGGGGTGCCGCGGGGTGCGTTCCCGCTGGAGCTGACAGACTGTCGGGCAACGACTACCGGACACGACCACGGAGGCAGCGCAGTGTCGGATGCCACGGATGCCAGGACCCCGGCGCAGATCGAGGCGGACATCAAGACCCGGCGTGCGGATCTCGCGGACACGCTGGACGAGATCGGTGTGCGGCTGCACCCCAGCACGATCGTGGGAGATGCCAGGGCCAAGGTCACATCGGCCGTCGACCAGACGGCGGGGCGCGCGTACGTCGTGCTGAACCGCACGGCGAACGGCGTACGGGCGCAGTTCGTGACGGAGGACGGCGCACCGCGTCTGGAGCGCGTGATCCCGGTGGCGCTCCTCGCGGTGGGCCTGGTGGGCCTCTGGGCCGTCTCTGCCACATCTTCCACATCTGCCAAATCCGTCAAGCGGCGGCGGTGCTGACCCGGTACTGACCCGTTCGGCCCCGCAGCCGGCCGTGGTCCGTGGCGTGGACCCTTCGGTGAACGCCGCGCCCCGGGCCAGGTAGGTTCGAGCCCGTGAGCGAGAACACCCACGACGACAAGCTGCCCATCCGGATGCTGCACGACCGCGTGCTGGTCAGGTCCGACAGCCCGGAGGGCGAGCGGCGCTCCGGCGGCGGCATCCTGATCCCGGCCACCGCCGCCGTCGGCAAGCGGCTGGCCTGGGCCGAGGTGGTGGCGGTCGGGCAGAACGTACGGACCGTGGTGCCGGGCGACCGGGTGCTGTACGACCCCGAGGACCGGGCCGAGGTGGAGGTCCGGGGCGTGGCGTACGTCCTGATGCGGGAGCGCGACCTGCACGCGGTGGCTTCCGAACGGGTTTCCGAGGACTCCACCGGGCTCTATCTGTAGCCCTGCCCGGCTCCGGATCTGTAGCCGTGGCCCGGCTCCGTCCGCCGCGTCCCGCGCGGGTTTGCTACGGTGGAACGACCCCGACGAGACGCGCCGTACCGGGCAGATCGACCGCAAAGACGACGCACCCTGCTGATCCGTCTCGCGGAGGTGCCGTCATGGCCTGGATTCTGCTCGTCGTCGCCGGTCTGCTCGAAGTGGCCTGGTCGATCGGGATGAAGTACACCGAAGGTTTCACGAGGCTGTGGCCCAGCCTCTTCACCGGCGCGGGCATCGTCGCGTCCATGCTGTTGCTGTCGCAGGCGGCCAAGACCCTGCCCATCGGTACGGCGTACGGCGTCTGGGTGGGGATCGGCGCGGCCGGTGCGGCGGTGCTCGGCATGGTCGTACTGGGGGAGCCGGCCACCGCCGCCCGGATCTTCTTCGTCTGTCTGCTCCTTGTGGCGGTCGTCGGCCTGAAGGCGACGTCCGGACACTAGACACCAGGTCCTGCCCTGGGGACTTCCGTCCGCCTCAGGCGCTCCGGGCCGCGAACGGTCCGGTGGCGCCGAAGGCCAGTGCGGCGAAGCGCTCGCCCATCCGGCGGTGGGTCGCGGCGTCCGGGTGCAGTGCGTCGGGGAGCGGCAGTTCGGCGAAGTCCGCCTCGCCGTACAGCTCGTTGCCGTCGAGGTAGTGCAGCTGGGGGTCGTCCGCCGCCCGCTGCGCCACGATGCGGGCCAGCTCCGCCCGGATGACCTGGAGCGTCAGCTTCCCGGCGGCTCGCTCGGCCGGGTCGCCGGTGGCCCGGAACCGGACCGTCCCTCCGCCGAACTCCGGGGCGCAGGGTCCCGGCGTCTCCTCGTGGATGGGGCAGTGGATCGGTGAGACGACCAGCAGGGGTGTCGTGGGGTGCCCCTCGCGGATGGTGTCGAGGAAGCCGTGCACGGCCGGTCCGAAGGCACGCAGCCGCATCAGGTCGGCGTTGACGATGTTGATGCCGATCTTGACGCTGATGAGGTCGGCCGGGGTGTCCCGCAGGGCGCGGGCCGTGAACGGGTCGAGCAGGGCGCTCCCGCCGAGACCGATGTTGATGAGTTCCACGCCGCCGAGCGAGGCGGCCAGCGCAGGCCAAGTGGTCGCGGAACTCTCGGCGTTCGAGCCGTGGCTGATCGAACTCCCGTGGTGCAGCCACACCTTGCGGCCGCTGTCGGGGGCGGGCTCGACGGGGGCGTCGGTGCGCAGGGCGACGAGTTCGGTGACCTCGTTGTACGGCAGCCAGATCTCGATGTCCTTCTGTCCGGCCGGCAGCCCGGCGAACCGGACGGTTCCGACCGGTCCCGGGTGGGTCTCGGCGGAGCCGGTGGCCAGGTCCACCAGCCGGGTGTTGCCGCCGGTCACGCTCGCCCGCCCGGCCGGGCTGCCGTCGACGAACAGGTCGTACAGCCCGTCCGGCCGGGGCGGGGCCCCCTGGTAGGCCATCTTGGTGCGGAGCGTGTCCAGCTCGACGGTGGTGGCCCGGGTGCGGATGACCAGCCGTACGCCGGAGGGCTGGGCCTCCACCATGGCCAGCTGTCCGTCGGAGCACTGCGCGCGGGCGCGGGCGGGCAGCCGGTGCGGGAGGAGACCGTGCTCGGTGCGTTCCAGATCGAGGGCGCCTCGGAGGAGAGCGGCGGTGATCGGCGTGCTGAGCGGGGCGTCCGCCGGGGTGCTGGGCGGACTGCTGGGCGCGGCGGCGTCCTGGTGCGGGGAGTTCATGGGTTCAGCCTGTCGAGCGGCCCGCTGATCCGCATGCTTTTTTCGGCCACCTTTTTCGGCCGCTCTTCACGGCCACTTATTACGGGTGCCGGGCGCCGGGTGCCGGGAGCTGGGCGTCGGGCGCCGCGAGCCCCGAGCCGGGGGCCGAGGACCCCACTCCCGCCGAGCCCGCTCCCGTCGGCCCCCCCTCACCGCTCCCCCCCCCGGTCAGCCACCCGTCATACCGCCCCCGGTCCCGCCACCGGTGTCCCCACCGTCCCCACCGTCCCCACCGTCGTCTCCGCCATCCCCGCCGTCCCCGCCCGTGTCGGTGCCGCCGTCCGTACCGCCGCCGGTCGCGCCCGGGTTCTCGCTGCTGGGGGCTCCCGACGGCTCCGACGAGGTCGCGGAGGGCCCGGTGCTCGGTGGCGCGGACGACGGTCCGGTCGATGCCTTGCCCGACGAGGAGGGCGACGCCGTAGTCGACGGGGACGCCGAGCTGCTGTCCGGGCTGGGCAGCGGGTCCTGGTGTGCGCCCGACTGGAGGTCGAGGTGGAAGGGCGTCCGCGGGGTGCCCGCGAGTGCGGCCGCCGTGTACTGGCCCCAGATCTGGGCGGGCGCGCCCCCGCCGTTGACGCGGGCCAGGCCCATCGCCCCGTACAGCGGCTTGTGCACGCCGGTCTTCGGGTCCTGGCCCATCACCGAGATCACGGTGGAGAGATCGGGGGTGTACCCGGCGAACCAGGCCGCCTTGTCGTCCTCCGCGGTACCGGTCTTGCCGGCCGCCGGGCGTCCGGCGGACTTGGCCGCGGTGCCGGTGCCGCTCGCGACGACGCTTTTCAGGATCGACGTCGTGGTGTCCGCGGCCTGCCGGCTGACGCCCTGGACGGTGGGCCGCTTCGGCAGGGAGCGCTGATGGCCGTTCTTGGTGACCTTCCCGACGATGGTGTACGTCCCGTGCTTGCCGTGGCCCGCGAGTGTCGCGTACGCCTCGCTCATGTCGAGCACGCTGGCGGTCGCCGGGCCGAGCGCGATGGAGGGGTACGGGTTGAGGTCGGGGGTGTTCTTCGGGATGCCGAGATCGACGGCGGTCTGCTCGACCTTGGCCGGGCCGACGTCCTCGGCCATCTGCGCGTACACCGCGTTGACGGACTTGTCGGTGGCGGTGGAGACGGGGATGCGGCCGTACGACTTGCCGTCCTCGTTGCCCGGTGCGTAGCCGGTGGATCCCTTCGGGCCCTGCACCGTGCGGTGGTTGGTGCCGTCGTAGACGGTGCGCGGGGTGATCCTGTGTCCGTCCTGGGTGGTCGAGTGGTTCTCCACGGCGGAGGCGAACACGAACGGTTTGAAGGTGGAGCCGACCTGGTAGTCCCGCCGGGTGGCGTTGTTGACGTACTGCTTCGTGTAGTCGACGCCGCCGTACATCGCGACGACCTTGCCCGTGTCGGGTTCCACCGAGGCGCCGCCGACGCGGACGTTGCGGTCGGCGCTGTTGCCCTTGCTGAGCTTGCTGGTCACCTGGTCGTCCACCGCCTTGGCGAGCGCCCGCTGCTTGCTGCGCTGGAGGGTGGTGGTGATGCGGTAGCCGCCGGTGGCGAGGGTGTCCTCGTCGAGGATCCTGTTGCGGGCGAGGTCGTCCTTGACGGCCTGGACGAGATAGCCGCGCTGTCCGGAGAGACTGGACGAGGGCCTGGCCTTTCCGGGGACCGGGAACTTCTCCCTGGCGCGCGCCGCGGCGCTGAGCCATTTCTTCTTGACCATGCCGTCGAGCACGTAGTTCCAGCGGGACTCGGCCCGGCCCCTGTTCCCGGGGTGCGCCACGACGTCGTACGCGCTGGGGGCGTTGAGCAGGGACGCGAGGTAGGCGCCCTGGGCGATGTCGATGTCCTGGATGTTCTTGCCGTAGTACGCGCGGGCCGCGGCCTGGATGCCGTAGGCGTTGCGCCCGAAGTAACTGGTGTTCAGATAGCCCGCGAGGATGTCGTCCTTGCTCTCCTCGCGGTCGAGCTTGACCGAGATGAAGAACTCCTTGGCCTTGCGGCTGATGGTCTGTTCCTGGCCGAGGTAGTAGTTCTTGACGTACTGCTGGGTGATGGTCGAGCCGCCCTGGGTGCCCTTGCCGGTCGCGGTGTTCCAGGCCGCGCGGACCATGGCCTCGGGGTCGACGGCGCTCTCCGAGTAGAAGTCGCGGTCCTCGGCGGAGAGCACGGCGCGCTGGACGCCGATGGGGATCTGGGAGAGCGGTACGTTCTCGCGGTTGACCTCGCCGTCGCGGGCGATCTCGGTGCCGTCGGCGTAGAGGTAGACATTGCTCTGTGCGGTGGCCGCGGTGTTGGCGGCGGGGATCTCGACGAGGTTGTAGCCGGCGATGAACCCCCCGACGATCACGACGAGGAGCACCAGAACCGCGCCGAGCATGAACCGCCAGGTGGGGACCGCCCGGCGCCAGCCCTTGCGCCGGGGGCGCTTGCGCTTCCTGGCCGGCTTTTCGGCGGGGCCGGAGGCGGAACCACCGTGGCCTGCGGAATCTCCCGCGCCTGCCGGTTCTCCGGCGCCTGCGGGGTCTCCGGCGTCTGCGCGCTCGTCGCTCACTGTCTCTCCTGCGTCCGGCCCAAGGTGCCATACGAGGTATATGGGGCGAATTGTTAGGTATGCCCATAAAACACTGTTGAGTGGCCCGGTTCGGACTGCGCGGAATATTCGGTCGCGGCGCACGCTCCGCTGGACTAAGGTCGTGCGCTTTGGTGCCCGTGCCCTCCGGCGTCCGGGCGGGGTGGGACGACGACAGGCGAGGGGGTCCCAGAGATGCGGCTGTACGCGGTCGTGGCCGCGGGAGGATTCCGGCGCTTCGCGACCTACCGGGTGGCGACGGCCGCCGGGGTGTTCACCAACACCGTCTTCGGTTTCATCATGGCGTACACCTACATCGCGCTCTGGGACGAGCGCCCGCACCTCGGCGGATACGACCAGGCGCAGGCCCTCACCTATGTGTGGCTCGGCCAGGCGATGCTGACGACCATGGCGCTGCTGGGCGGCGGCCTGGAGGACGAGCTGATCGAGCGTATTCGCACCGGCGACATCGCGATCGACCTCTACCGCCCCGCCGACCTGCAACTCTGGTGGCTGGCGAGCGACTTGGGGCGTGCCGGGTTCCAGCTCATCGGACGCGGCGTGGCGCCCATGGCGTTGGGGGCGCTCGCCTTCCGTCTGGCGCTGCCTGCCGACCCCTTCGTATGGCTCGCGTTCCTGGTCTCGCTGCTCCTCGGCCTGGTCGTCAGCTTCGCGATCCGCTATCTCGTGGCGCTCTCCGCGTTCTGGCTGCTGGACGGGGCGGGCGTCGCGCAGATCGCGGGGATCGCCGGGATGTTCTTCTCCGGGATGCTGCTGCCGCTGAACCTCTTCCCCGGCCTGCTGGGCGAGGTGGCCAGGGCGCTGCCCTGGTCGGTGCTGCTCCAGGTGCCTGCCGACATCGTGCTGGGCCGGCGGACCGGCTGGCACCTGGTGACGGCGTACGCCTTCCAGCTCGGCTGGGCGGTGGCGCTGCTCGGCGCCGGGCGGCTGCTGCAGTCCGCCGCGACCCGGCGGGTGGTGGTGCAGGGTGGCTGAGGGGCTGCGCGCGTACTGGCTGATCGCGGGGATGTGGATCCGCTCGACGATGGCGTACCGGGCGTCGTTCCTGATGACGGCCCTGGGCAACTTCGCGGCGACCGGGCTCGACTTCGTCGCGATCCTGCTGATGTTCTCGCACGTCGACCGGCTCGGCGGCTACTCACTCGGCGAGATCGCCTTCCTGTACGGGACCGCCACGACCGCCTTCGGCCTCTCCGACCTGGTGATGGGCTCGATGGACCGGCTGGGCCGCCGGGTGCGCGACGGGACACTGGACACGCTCCTGGTGCGCCCCGTCCCGGTGCTCGCCCAGATCGCGGCGGACCGTTTCGCCCTGCGCCGGCTGGGCCGGATCACCCAGGGCCTGCTGATCCTCGGGTACGGGCTGGCGGTCGTCGATGTCCACTGGACGCCGCTGAAGGTCCTGATGGTGCCGGTGATGGTGGTCAGCGGCGGGGCGATCTTCTGCGCCGTGTTCGTGGTGGGGGCGGCGTTCCAGTTCTGGGCGCAGGACGCGTCGGAGGTGCAGAACTCCTTCACGTACGGAGGGGTGACGCTGCTTCAGTACCCGCCGACGGTCTTCGCGAAGGACCTGCTGCGCGGCGTCACCTTCGTGATCCCGCTGGCCTTCGTCAACTGGCTGCCCGTGCTGTACGTACTGGGGCGGCCCTACCCGCTGAACCTGCCGGAGTGGCCGGCGTTCCTGCCGCCCGTGGTGGCCGCGGGGTGCTGCGCCGTGGCGGGGGCGGCCTGGCGGGCGGGGCTGAGGTCGTACCGGAGCACGGGGAGCTAGGCCGTGTCGGCCCGGAGCACGGGGAGCCTTGCCGTGTCCGCGACGTCGCGTGCCGGTCACGGCTTTGCGGACACGGCCTGGGCTCACGCGTCCGGCGGCTCCGCTTCCGCCCCCGCGCGTTCGCCGACCGGCCGCCTCCGCAGTGCCGGATCGGTGAGGGCGGGCCGGGTCCAGGCGCCGTCCGGTGGATAGAGATCGGTCCCGGGCGGCACGATCGCGTCGATCCGGTCCAGCGTCCCGTCGTCCAGGACGAGCTGCGCCGCCTTGAGCGCCGACTCCAACTGCCCCTGCGTACGCGGCCCGATGATGACGGAGCTGACGGCCGGGTGCGCGAGCGGGAAGGCCAGGGCCAGTTCCGGCAGCGTACGGCCGAGGTCCCGCGCCACCTCGGTGAGCCGCTCCACCGCGTCGAGCTTCACGGCCGTCAGCGGGCGCTCCGGATCGAACCGGTCCGGGTTGAGCGCGGCCCGCCCCCGGCCCAGGTCCACCGGCTGCCCCTTGCGGTAGCGCCCGGTGAGGAAGCCGGAGGCGAGCGGCCCCCAGGTCAGCACGCCCATCCCGTACCGCCGTGCGGTCGGCAGCACCGCGGCCTCGGCCCCGCGCGCGAGCAGCGAGTACGGCGGCTGCTCGGTACGGAAGCGGTAGAGACCGCGCCGCTCGGACACCGCCTGCGCCTCGGCGATGTCCTCGGCCGGGAAGGTCGAGCAGCCGAAGGAGAGGATCTTCCCGGCCCGTACGAGATCGGTGAGGGCGGCCAGGGTCTCCTCGATATCGGTGTGCCGGTCGGGCCGGTGCACCTGGTAGAGATCGATACGGTCCGTGTCCAGCCGCCGCAGGCTGTCCTCGACGGCCCGCACGATCCAGCGCCGCGCATTGCCGCTCCGGCCCGGCCCGTTCCCCATGGGGAAGTGGAACTTACTGGCCAGCACCACCCCGTCCCGCCGCTCGCCGCCGCCCAGCGCCTTGCCGACGATGGTCTCGGACTCGCCGGCCGAGTACATGTCTGCGGTGTCGACGAAGTTGATCCCCCGGTCGAGCGCGGAGTGCACGATACGGACACACGCGTCGTGGTCCTTGTTCCCGACCGCCCCGAACATCATCGTCCCGAGGCAGTACGCACTCACCTCGACACCCGTCCCGCCCAGCACCCGATACCGCATGGCCGTACCCCCAACTCCGCTGTGTGCAACCCACCGTGGCCCGCCTCCCTGGTACGCGGAGTGCTCTCCGGGAACCGAACCGTACGAGCTGGACCCGGCTCCAGCTCAAGCCCCAAGCTGTACGCATGATGACGGACCACACGGTGGGCAGCTCCCCCCCCGGGGCCGGGCCACCGAGGGGACCGCCCCGCTCAGGCGTGCCGGCCCCAGTGCCCACGGTGGATGACCTCATCCGTGCGACGTCGGCGTTCTTCGACGCCGGCACCCTGCGGCGGCAGGTCGTCAGCGCGGTAGCCGACCGTGATCCCGCCGATGGGCGCGTACTCGTCAGGTATCCCGAACTCGGCGCGGAAGGGCTGGAGATGTTCGGGCATGATGCCGAAGAAGCACGCACCGAGGCCCTCGTCGACAGCGGTCAGCAGCATGAGCAGGGAGGCCATCCCGGTGTCGATGTACCAGTAAGGGGCGGGCCAGCGGGCCTCGGCACGATCCTCCCACCCCTTGTCGGGCTCCGCGTACCGTTCGAGATAGGCCGCCTTGTGCGCAAGAGGCACCACAACCAGGGGCGCATCCTGCATCGTCGGCGTGTTCTCGACCCGGGTGGGTACGAACGGCCAGAAGCGCGCACGGTCGGCGGGGTCGGTCAGCGCGAGGAACGCCCAGCCCTGGGAGAAGCCCGCTGAAGGGGACCGCAGGGCCGAGGCGAGGACCCGCTCGACCACCTCGGGGGCCAACTGCTTGTCGGAGTAGTGCCGGACCATGCGCCGCCGCCGGATCACCTCGGAGAATTCCATGGGAGCGGATCCTGCCACGAAGGCCCGGCCGATGTCCGTGCGAGCACGCCGTGGACGGTCAGCGGAAGAGGCGGAAGAAGCCGCGCACTTGCCCGACCAGCGACTCCGGCTGCTCCAGCGCGGCGAAATGGCCGCCACGCGGCATCTCCTCGAACCAGCGCAGGTCGGTGAAGCGGAGCTCGGCCTCGCGCCGTGACGGGCGGGTGATGTCACGCGGGTAGACGGACAGCCCCGACGGCGCCGTGACCTTGTCCCTGAAGCGGGCGAAGCTCTCCCAGTACAGCCGCGCCGATGACGTGGCCGATGCGGTGAACCAGTAGACGGAGATCTCGTCGAGAAGCTTCTGCCGGGACACCGCATCCTCGATCCGGCCGTCGTGGTCGGTCCACGCCCAGTACTTCTCGGCGATCCAGGCCGCCTGGCCCGCCGCGGAGTCGGTGAGGCTGTAGCCGAGCGTCTGCGGCCTGGTTGCCTGGATCGCCGAGTACCCCCGGCCGGTGCGGCGCATCTCCTGTTCGGCGTGCAGGTTCGCCCGCTCCGCGGGCGTCGGGTCGTCGAAGGTGCCGGCGGCGACGGATCCCAGGTTCAGGTGCACGGCGGCCACCCGCTCGGGTGCGACTTCGCCCAGCGCCCCGGAGACCGCGGAACCCCAGTCGCCGCCCTGCGCGCCGTACCGCTCGTAGCCGAGGGAGGCCATCAGCGTGTCCCAGGCGCGCGCGATGCGCATGACACCCCACCCGGTTGTGGGCGGCTTGTCGCTCCAGCCGTACCCGGGCAACGACGGCGCGACCACGTGAAACGCGTCCGCCGGGTCCCCGCCGTGCGCGCGCGGGTCGGTCAGCGGGCCGAGGACGTCCAGGAACTCAAGTACCGAACCGGGCCAGCCGTGCGTGAGTACCAGCGGGAAGGCGTTCGGCTCCGGCGAGAGGATGTGCAGATAGTGGATACCCAGCCCGTCGATCGTGTCGCGGTACTGGGGGAAGGTGTTCAGCCGTTCGGCGAACCCGAAGTCGTAGTCCTCGGCCCAGCTGCGGCACAACTCCTGTACGCAGGCCAGCGGGATGCCCTGGGACCAGTCCTTCACCGGCTCGGGCTCGGGCCAGCGCGTACGGCGCAGGCGGTCACGCAGATCTGCGATTTCGGCTTCGGTGACACTGGCCTCGAACGGCTCGGCGGCCATGACGGGGCTCCTTTCTGTCAAGGCGTCAACGGATCGGGGGTGGGTGCACCGTCGACTCCGGCTTCGGCGCAGGGCACCGCGTTCGGGACGACGGGCCGGCGCCCGGGCGCCGGAGGAGGCTGAGCACGGCGCCCGCCAGGGGAAGCGCCGCGAGTACGGCGAGGGAAACCGGTACCGGCACGATGCCGGACAGGCCCGCGACCGCGGCCGGACCGATCCCGCCCCCCAGGGCGTTCATGAAGTTGAGCAGGCCCTGTGCGGTGTCGCGGTCACGCGAGGCGACCAAGTCCGTTGCGACGCCCACCAGTACAGCCTGGGCCCCGGCGAAGCCGCACACGGTCAGCGCGGTACCGGCGATGACCGGCGCCGGCCCGGAGAACACCGCGACCACCAGCACGCCGACCAGAGTGATCCCCGCGAGCCCGGCCGATATCCGCCATCCGGCGAACCGGCCGGTCAGGACGCCGACCAACCGGCCGGACAGCACCGAACAGACGGCGGCCGGGGCGAGAAACAGACCGGCTTCGAGGGCTCCGCCTCCCGTGGCCCGCTCGATCAGGGACGGGGCGAGAAACAGAACGCCGTAGTAGCCGGCGAAGACCGCGCCGCCGATGAGGCCGAGCGCCGGGAAGCCGCGGACCGCGATCACCCTCCGAGGTACGAACCCGTCGGGCCTGCGTCGGACACACCACCTGAGGCCGGCAGCGGCCAGCACCCCGGCGGCGGCCACGACGCACGTGACCGGAGCGGGCAGGCCGACCGAGTGCGCCTGCAGCAACGTGATCACCGACCCGGCGAGTACCGAAAGGACGGCCGCGCCCAGGAAGTCGAATGGTTCGGCCCGGTCGTCCGGCCCGTCGGCACCGGTCCGCGTCAGCAAGCGCCTGCTCGGCATCGCGGCCAGCAGGAGAGGCAGCGCGAGCGCCGGGATCGCGAGCACGGCACGCCATCCCAGCCATGCGGTGACCGTTCCGCCCAGCAGCGTTCCGCAGCCCGATGCCGTCGCGCTGGCGGCGGCGACGATGCCCAGCGCGCGGGTCCGCTCCCGACCGGGCAGGGCAGTGGCCACGGCGAAAACGGCGACCACGGTCACGCCCGCACCTGCGCCACCGATGAGCCGACCGACGATCACGACGGCCAGAGTCGGCCCGGCCCCCGCGAGCGCGGAGCCCGCGACGAGCCCCGTGACGCCGGCGACGAGAAGGTGGAACGGGCCCCACCGCGACAGCAGTCGGCCCGCGACCGGCATGGCGAGCGCGGACGTGAGCGACCACGCGGCGAGGATCCAGGCCGTCGCCCCGAACGGCACCCCGAGCGCCCGGCCGACGGCGGGCAGAGCCACCGCGGGTGCCCCCAGAGCCACGTACATCGGCAGCACCAACATGCCCAGGACCAGTCCGAGTCGACGCCCGTCCGTGGGGCGTCCCGACCCTCCGCCGCCTGATCTCCCGAGCGTGACCGCCTGCGACACCATCCTCTCCTCACCGGATCGTGTGACACGTGAAGCGTATGATGAGTGTCACCGTATGAGTGAAGTGGAGACACGTCAAATGATTGACGCGTGTTACGACTCGTCGGCTGTCCAGACGGCCGTCGACCTGGCCAACACCCTGAAGCCGGTCAAGGGCGAGGACGCGCTCGGGACCGTGGCGCAACTCCGGGATTTCCTCGCCGGCCATCCCGGCATCGGACCGGCCGAGCGGGCGAGTACGGCCGGAACACCACGCCCTGATCCACGGTCACGGATCAACCGCACCGATCTGGCAGAGGTCCGAGCGGTGCGCGCGACGGTGCGTGCCGTGCTGGAACAAGCGGCCGCCGACCCAGCCGGAACCGCTGTCCTGATCAATGACGAGCTGCGTCGAAGCCGCGCCACCCTGGTTCTGCGCAACGACCACGACCGCTGGTGGACGGAGGCCGTCTCGGACACCGATCGCTGTTCCGCGCACCTCGCCACGACCACGCTCGGCGCGCTCGCCTCCGTGATCGCGGCGCTCGGGCCGGCCCGACTCGGCATGTGTGCCGGACAGGCATGCCGCGGCACCTTCGTGGACCTCTCACGCAACGGCTCGAAGCAGTTCTGCACCCGCACCTGCGCGCACCGGGCCAGCGTCGCGGCCTACCGGAGCCGACGCGGCCGGAGTTGAGTATCGACGCGCGGCTGAGTCGGGGGGGGGGGGGGGGGGGCCGCGACGACCCCACCCGCCGCCCCACCTGGTGGGGGGGGTGTGT
>NZ_JBHYWP010000064.1:20757-47225 GCF_042751845.1 Streptomyces sp. NPDC059398
TTTTGTTGGGCCGCGCGGCGCGGGCGGGCGCCGGTCCCGCGCCACGGGCCCCCGCCCCCCCGACTCAATGGGTGGTCGACTTAATGGGTGGTCGACGTCTCGTGACGCCGGGACAAGCTGCCGGTGGACAAATCACATGCCCTCGTGGATCGAGCTGGGAAACACTGTGCGGATGAGCTTCGCAGCCTCTTGTACAGCACAGGAGCGGGCCCTTCGGCGTGCCGCGGAACTGGCGTCCGGTCCTCCTGTGGACCCGACGCTGCGGGTGACCCTCAACTTCCACCCGGACCGTCTGCTGTACGGCAAACCGATCCTGGGGGCCCTGGCCGAGGATGGTGTCTACCGTTCGAGGACTTGACCCCGTCCAGTCTCGTTGCGGAAGCTGACTCGATTTACGACGTCATGGTCTTATTCCATTTCCTTTATCGCGTCCATGATGAGTGCCCGTGACTTAGAGCTTGTCTCACGTGGTGTGAGGTTGATGCGGCATTGAGCCGAGGCGCGATAGGTGTCACCAAGGCAGGCTTGTTGTCACTTCGCGTCAGAGCTTGGCTCGGAGTGCTGTTGGCCGGGGTGTCTGCCACCGTGCGCTTCCTGATGGGGCGCCATGGATTCGGGGCGGGCGCGGGGCTTCAGTTGCCGAGCGCCGCCTTGCGCAGGGATCGCTCCGCGATCCGGGCAGCCGCTGACGCGGGCAGCAGGCGCCCGAAGACGAAGGTCTGGAAAGTGTTGAGACGGCCGTCGATGACTGTCGGGCCCCGGCCGCGCAAGGCGGACATGACGGTGTCCGCGACGGAACCGGGCCCGCGCTTGCCCGGCATGCGCCGTGTGTTCATCGCAGTGTCGGTCGGACCGGGGCTGACCGCCACCACCCGTACCCCCGTCGCCCTCGTCTCGGCCCACACCGCCTGGGTGAAGGACAGCACGAACGCCTTCGAGGCCGCGTAGGCGGCCACATACGGAGCGGGCACGTACGCACCGGTGCTCGCGATGTTGACGATCGCCCCCGACCCCCGCGCGACCATGGCGGGAAGCAGGAGCGCCGTCAGCTCCGCCACCGCTCCGGCATTGAGGTCGACCAGGCCCCGCACGCGCGCGGGATCGATGTCGGCGACCGGCCCCATCAGGCTGACGCCGGCATTGTTGACCAGTACGTCGACCTCGGTTCCCGAGCCCGCCAGCCACTCGGCCAGCCGGGAAGGAGCGCCCTGGCGTGACAGGTCCAGCACGAGCGTCGACACCTGGCTCCCGTGCTCGGCGCGCAGCCGCTCGGCTGCTGCCTCCAGGCGTGCGCCGTCCCGTGCGACCAGGACCAAGTGCATGCCCTGCCCGGCCAGCCGCTCGGTGATCGCGGCCCCGATGCCTGTCGCGGCGCCGGTCACGACCGCAGTTCGCCGCCGCGTCTCTTCTTTTCTCTTCATGCGCAGAACGGTAAACTCTGACATTAACGTGAATGTCAAGCTTGGATCGGTGGAGGAGACGGAGTGCGCATCGGAGAACTCAGCAGGGCCACCGGGGCCAGCGCCCGTTCACTCCGGTACTACGAGGACCAAGGGCTGCTCTCCAGTGACCGCCGCCCCAACGGGTACCGGGAGTACGGTGAGGAAGCCGTACGCCAGGTCGCCTTCATCCAGGACCTTTACCGCGCGGGACTGCCCTCTCAGATCATCCGGGGCATCCTCCCCTGCACCGGAACGACACCGTCCGCAGGCGAGTGCACGCAACTCCTGGCCCGCGTCCGGCAGGTCCGCGACGAACTCGCCCGCCAAGAGCAGCAGATCGCTCAGCGCCGTGAGATGCTCGACCGGTACCTCTCGGGCACCGCGTCCCCCGCCGGCCTTGGCGGCCGACCCCGCTGCTCCGCCAGAGACAACTGAAACCTGGCGTAAGCAGTCGGTGCCATTCCAACCGGTTCAGGAGATCCGGCACTGGTGCGTCATCCCGGCGAACTGCGAGACGGCTGAGCGTCGGAGCCGGTGGCAACCGTCACGCTTCGCACGCTGCTGCTTGGCTATTGAGGTCTCAGCGGGAGTCGTTTCGACACGTCGACGGATGTCACTTGGTTGCTCTGACCACGAACCGCGACGAGACCGGATGTCACCACAAGTGGCAGCGCCGCCGGCGGAGCTGCAATCGCAGTGACTCCCTTTCAGTGACATTGATCTTGGGCGCGGCGCGTAGTGGACTCCCGCTTCCATCGCGGCACGACATCCGTAGAGACCTGCACAGCCACCGGTGGCAGGCAGCGCGCCGATCTGGTGACAATCACCGTGCTTCACCCGACCAAGAACGCAGGTCACCACGTGCTGCCGGTGACAACTACCGTGCCTCGGCTCAGGCATGATGCCATGCCATGGGTGTTGGTCTGTCGCAGCGGTTGGTTCCTGACGAACTCTGGTCGCCCGTCGCGCCGTTGCTGTCTTCGTTTGCTTCCCGTCAGCAGGGGCAAGAAGGGCAGCAAGCTCCACATTTTGTCCGACGCGCAGGGCCTGCCTCCGGCCCTCGGTGTCTCCGGCGCGAACGTCCACGACAGCCAGGCACTGCTGCCGCTGGTCCGGGGCATACCCGCCATTCCCCCCGCCGGATCAGGCCGGACCCCGCGAGCCCGACCCGACTCGACCCGACCCGATCCGGACGACAGGCTCCGGCTAGCCAGCCACCTCGTACTGCCCGGTCAGCCGGAAGTGGCGCAGGGCCTCCGGGGAGCCGTCGTCGAGGGCCTTGTTGGCGGCGGCGCGCAGCGAGTCGCTGATGTTCGGGTCCGCGAGCATCCGGGAGATGTAGACGGCGTCGTCCTCGGCCTGGGCGAGCCGGTACCCGGTCGTCCGGAAGGCGCGTGCCGCATCGGGGTCGCCTGCGTCGAGTGCGGTGTTGCAGCCCTTGATGACTGCCCTGTCGCCGTTCTTCGTCGCCGTGTCGAGGAGACGGACGATGGCGACCCGGTCGTCCTCGAACTGCGCCTGCCGGTACCCGGTTTCCAGGAACGCGCGCATGTCCGCCACGGTGCCGTTGAGAGCCTCATTGGCTTCTCGGACGACCGCCCTGCCGCTGTTCTCCGCCAGGATGTCGCCTATCGCGGCGCGCAGTTCGGCCTCCGTCATCTCGTCCACCGGGGTGCCGGACCCGGCGGCCGTGACCGCCGACGTGGCTGCGGACGGTGCCGCCGGAGCGGCGGCGAAGGCCGGGGCGGTGAGAAGGAGGGCGGGCGTCAGGGCGGTGGCGGCGACGAGGAGCGCGGCGCGGTTCGGTCTCATGTGTATGTGCCTCCGTGGGCGTGCTGGGGGTGGGTGCACCTTGTGCACCGGAACCGCCAACCCTATCCAGAGACATGCTGATCGAACAGGAATTCTGACGCGCACCGACGGCCCCCGGCCCACCGTGAAGTCTCATCCCGCTGCGGCTACTTGTGTGGCGCGAGCGGAGCGGATGCCACGCCGCCGGTGCGGTCAGCGGGCGCAGCGCCGGGGGAGCGTGACCGTACCGGGCTTGTGCTGGAACGTCTTCATCACCAGCCACTCGTCCAGCTTCGGGTCATAGAGGTTCTGGACGCCGAACTGCAGCACCTGCCAGAACGTACTCCGGTCCTTCTGGTCGACATAGATGTCGCCCAGTGCGAGGGGGAAGCGCAGGAACTTCCCCGGCGGCCGCTTCGGCAGGACGACCCCGACCCTCCAGTGGTTCACCTGCCGGTCCGGGTTCCCCTGGAGAATCTCCCGCCCGACGAACCGTGAGCCCCGGAACGCCTGGTTCAACTGGTCGAGGCCGAAGCCCGGGATCCGCGAGCACGAGTGGTCGGTCAGACCGGGCCATTTGTAGGTCAGCGTGTAGAGCGTGCCGTGGTGGATCAGGTTGGTGAACCAGATCGGGTACTGCGGGCCGCCCGCGACCATCTGGCTGTCGCCGTTCCGCCCCTCCCAGGTGAACGGGACCGTGATGCCCAGGTCCCGGACCACCCACTTGCCCTTCCCCCGGAAGTCCCGGGGGAGCTGAGGGGGACGGGGCGCAGGCGAAGCGGACCGTCCCGCCGCCACGGTCGCGGAGGTCCGCGCGGGCGGGGCGGGGGTGCCGGCCTGGGCCGGCGGCAGCACCGTCGTGACGATGGCGATCGCTCCGGCGACAGCCGCTGACGCGGTCGCCCGGCGCGTGAGTGTCCAGCCCATGGTGTCCCTCGACTGTCGTGTGAGGCGCCGTCGCGGCGCGGGGTCCGAGCGCGGAATGTCCACCGGTCGCCGCGCCCGCTACGGGAGCAGGAGCGCACCGATGGGGAAATGTCATATCAGGCGACAGGAGGATCGACGCTCAAGCGAGTCGCACGTCCCTGGACTTTCCCCCGGACTTCCCCCGGCCCTTCCCCTGTACAGCGGGGCAGCAGGAGCACGGCGTGCGGTGCCTGCCGTGTCACCTGTGCGATCCCGCCGAAAAGCCCCGTGCCCGCGACCGCGTCCCCGGGCATGATGGCTCTTCCGCCTCCACGCCACGCGGAGCCGGTACGGGAGCGCACGACGGGAGTTGAACCGCAGTGACCAGCACGGATGCCGGCTTCATCGAACTCGAAGCCCTGGAGAAGGTCTTCGACGTACACCGCAAGTCCGGGCTGCTCCGCCGGGAGAAGCACCAGGTCCGCGCCGTCGACGGCATCAGCTTCCGGGTCGCCCGGGGCGAGATGGTCGGATACATCGGGCCGAACGGCGCGGGCAAGTCCACCACCATCAAGATGCTCACGGGCATCCTCACCCCCAGCGCCGGGCACATCCGGGTCGCCGGCCTCGACCCCTCCCGCGAGCGGACGAAGCTCGCGCAGCGCATCGGGGTGGTCTTCGGCCAGCGCACCACGCTCTGGTGGGACCTGCCGCTGCGTGACTCGTACCGGCTGGCCCACCGGATGTACCGCATCCCCGACGCCCGGTTCCGCGAGAACCTGGACCGCTGTGTGGAACTGCTCGACCTCGCGGAGCTGCTGGACGTCCCCGTACGTCAGCTCTCGCTCGGCCAGCGGATGCGCGGCGACATCGCGGCGGCCCTGCTGCACGACCCGGAGGTCCTCTATCTGGACGAGCCGACGATCGGCCTCGACGTCGTCTCCAAGGCCAAGGTCCGCGGCTTCCTGCGGGACCTGAACGCCGAGCGCGGCACCACGGTCCTGCTCACCACGCACGACCTGACCGACATCGAGCAGCTCTGCAAGCGGGTGATGGTCATCGACCACGGCCGGCTGATGTACGACGGCGCGCTGGCGGGGCTGCACGAGGTGGGCGAGAGCGAGCGGACCCTGGTGGTGGACCTGGCGCGGGAAATGCCGCCGATCGACATCCCGGCGGCGCGCAACGTCCGGGTGGAGGGCCCGAGGCAGTGGCTCGCCTTTCCGGCGTCGGCCTCGGCGGCCCCGCTCGTCGCGGACCTCGCCGCCGCGTACCCACTGGTCGACCTCGCGGTACGGGAACCCGACATCGAGGCCGTCATCGCGAAGATGTACGCGGACCGCGACTTCCGGTAGACCCGCTGAGGGCGGTGCGGTGCGGTGCGGGGCCCCTCCGGCAGGCGCCGCGGCGACGCACCCCGGGTCGGCCTGGTCAGGCTCACACCGGGCCGCAACAGCCCCGGTCAGGCGCGGGCCGGGGCGGACTTGGCCAGGGAGTCCAGGTCCAGGGCCATCGCCATCACGCGGTAACCGGCGTCGCTCGGGTGCAGATGGTCGCCCGAGTCGTACTGGGGCCGGAGCCTGCCCGGGGCGTACGGGTCGCGCAGCGCCTTGTCGAAGTCGACCACCGAGTCGTAGACGCCGCCCGCCCTGATGGTCGCGTTGACCTGCTGGCGTACGGCCTCCAGCTGCGGGGTCACGCCGAGGTGACCGCCGAACGGCATCAGCGTCGAGCCGACCACGTGCAGCCCGCGGGCCCGTGCCTCCTGGGCCAGCTTGCGCAGGCCGTCCGTGATCTGCCGCGCGCTCACGTTGTGCGGCAGCCGCAGGATGTCGTTGATGCCGAGTTCGATGACGACCGACTTCACACCGGAGCGCCCGAGCACATCGCGGTCGAATCGGTCGAGCCCGCTCTGCCCCTTGCCGGGGAGCAGTACGCGGTTGCCGCTGATGCCCTCGTTCAGTACCCCGTAGTGGCCTTCGAGCCGGGCGGCGAGCACATCCGTCCACCGCTGGTTGGTGTCCGCGGTGGAGGTGATGCCGTCGGTGATGGAGTCGCCGAAGACCACGACCGAGCCGCGGGCCTCATGGGTGAGGACGTCCACGGCGGTCAGATAGCGCCAGTAGGGCGTCTCGACGGTGTGGCTGCCGAAGCTGGCGTACGAGACCTGCCGGGCGTGCGGGTGGTACGTGACTGGGCCGCTCGGCGACGGGGTGGTGAAGGAGACCGTCACATTGCCGTTGCTGGGGATCCGGATCCGGGCCGCGTCGCTGATGGTCTGTCCACCGGCCGGGATCGTGACGTAGTGGCGCCCGTCGAACGTCACGGCCTGGACGGAGCCGTCGGCCGACACGGACGCCTCTGTGACCTTCAGCGGCTGGGTGCCGAAGAGGTTGGAGAGGGTGATCCGGGTCAGCGATCCGCCGATGCTGGTGTGCACGACGTTACGGATGGTGCTCCCGGGGAGACCGTGCGGCGTACCCGGCTCGGGCCCGACGGGCGCCGCCGACCACGTACCCGTCCAGTTGCCGGAGGCGGGAACGCCCGACGAGACCCGCGACGGGGTCCCGGCGGAGACCGTCGTGGCCGGGGTTCTCACCATGGCGAAGATGCCAACGGAAACGAGCGTCACCACTGCCGCAAGCGTGGCGAGCAGGGCGTAACCACGGCGCCTGGTCATGGGCGGTCTTTCTCCTCGGGAACTCGACGCGCGTCCCAGGAGTAGCTCAGGCAGGGACAATACGTACGGGGGCGGTACAAGTGCAGGAACGGGCGGAGCAGGCGGAGCTGATGGAACGTACAGGCAGGGAGACAGGATCCGGGGCCGGACCTGGGACGGAGGACGTCACGGGCACCGCGCCGCTGGGCTCCGTTGCCTACAGCGCGGCCGACGAGGAGAAACGGCGCGGGGTCCGCCGGATGAAGACGACGGCCACCGGACTTCTCCTTCTGGTCGCTCTCATTTTCGTACTCGCCACTTGGGCCTCGCACACCGGGGGCGGGTCGTGGGCCGGGTACGTCGCGGCGGCCGCCGAGGCGGGCATGGTGGGCGCGCTGGCCGACTGGTTCGCCGTGACGGCACTGTTCCGCCGACCACTTGGCCTCCCCATCCCTCATACCGCGATCATCCCCAACAAGAAAGACCAGCTGGGTGAGTCACTTGGTTCCTTTGTTGGCGAAAATTTTCTGTCGGAATCTGTCGTACGGGCCAGACTGCGGGCCGTGGGCATCGGCGGGCGGCTCGGAAACTGGCTCGCGGAACCGGAACACGCCGACCGGGTGACGGCGGAGCTGTCGACCGCGCTGCGCGGTGCGCTGACCGTGCTGCGCGACTCGGACGTCCAGGCGGTGGTCGGTGAGGCGATCACGCGCCGGGCGGAGGCCGCCGAGGTCGCGCCCGGCATAGGGAAGATGCTGGAGAAGGTCGTCGCGGACGGCGGGCACCGGCGGGTCGTCGACCTGGTCTGCGTCCGGGCCCACGACTGGCTGACCGTGCACTCCGACTCGGTGATGGACGCCGTACAGGGCGGGGCGCCGGGGTGGACGCCGCGGTTCGTGGACAAGCGGATCGGCGACCGCGTCTACAAGGAGCTGCTGCGCTTCGTCACGGAGATGCGCGACATGCCCGAGCACCCGGCACGCGGCGCCCTCGACCGCTTCCTGGTGGACTTCGCGTCCGACCTCCAGTCGGACACCGACACCCGGGCCCGGGTGGAGCGCCTCAAATCGGACCTGGTGGGCCGCGCCGAGGTGCAGGACGTCATCGCGTCGGCCTGGTCCTCGGTCCGCACCATGGTCATCTCGGCCGCGGAGGACGAACAGAGCGAACTGCGCCTACGCGCCCGCGCCTCCCTGCTGTCCCTGGGCGCCCGCCTGGCGACCGACTCCCGCCTGCAGCGGAAGCTGGACGGGTGGCTGGAGGACGCGGCGGTGTACGTGGTGACGACGTACCGCAGCGAGATCACCTCGCTGATCTCGGACACGGTCGCCGGCTGGGACGGCGAACAGACCTCCCGCAAGATCGAGGCGCACATCGGCCGTGACCTGCAGTTCATCAGAATCAACGGCACAGTGGTCGGCGCGCTCGCGGGCCTGGCGATCTATACGGTGTCGCACGCGCTGGGGGGTTAGCGGATACCGGATACCAGATACCGGATGACTTGGGTGGACTCCGGATGCCGGACGACCGGGGTGGGTGCCGGGTGCTGGATGCCGGACGACCGGGGCGGATGCCGGATGCCAAATGCCGGATGCCGGGTGCGGGATGCCGAGGGGGCGGCTGGGGCCGACCGCCCGGGGCCGGGTCGCCACGCGGGGCGCCGAGTCTCCCCACGCCCGGCCTGTGCCTGTGGCTACGCCTGTGCCCGTGCCTCCGGCTACGCCTGTGCCGGGCCTGCGCCGGTCTACGCCCGGCGTGCGACCGCGGTCGAGGCCACGGCGACTGCCCCCGCCACGGAGAACACGGCCGGCCAGGCACCGATCTTCTTCGCGAGCGGATGGGACCCGCCGAACGCGGCAAGGTAGACACCGGTGAGCGCGGCGGCCCTGCCCGTACCGGCCTCCTGCTGCCACTGCCGGGCGGCGACCGCCCCGGCGGCGGCGAGCGCGACACCGCCCAGGGGACGCTTCCTGGTCCAGCGGGCCACGGCGAAACCGCCGACGAGACCGGAGGCTGCTACGGCTGCTGCGGGAATCTTTGCCATGAGAACGAGGCTAACCGCGCGCATCGGGAGGGCGGTGGCGGGGTGGCGTCGCAGAGCTATGCACACGCCTCCGCAACGGCCGCCTTATCCCAGTAGAACGGCCGGACCTCGCTCTGATACGGCCGTCCCGCACGGTGCCGGTCCGAAGGATCGGGAAGTCGATCCCCCGCCCGGTGGCGCGGGAGCGCGCACTGAGAGAGCGCAACCGGATGCGGTGGAGCACCACAAGCGGCTCAGGGCAGGAAGGCCTGTTCCATCAGAGGCGCAGGGCCGAGTCGAGTTGGTGGCGGAGCGCGTCCAGCCTGCTGCGGCCAGGGGGGAAGGCCGGCATCTGCCGTAGGAGCCCGCGAATGGCCTCCGGGGCGTGCCCGATCGCCCAACGAGCCTCCTCGTCACCGGGGTTGATGCCCGTGCCGATGTCGTGGTCGACCGCGAGTTCACGGGCGAGCGCCACATACATGGCAGGCGCGAGGGCGTGTTTCGCCTGGTGAGGGGTTGCCAACGGGTGGATGTAGGGGGCCGCCGCCGCATAACCCGCGGCGCGCGCGGCAGCTGTGGCTGCTGGAGCGCGGACCTCGCGTGCGGCTGCGAGCGCCGCATAGGCGAGAGGACGTAGTTGCCCTTTCCTCTGCTCCCCGCGCGCGAAGGCCCGTATGCCCTCGATCGCCTCGCGGGGGCGGATGTCGTGAGGAGCCTCCGCCTCGAACAACCGGAGCACCCGCTCCGCGCAGTCGGCGGCCCAGACTCCGAGGAGCCGGCGGTCCTGGTCACTGATGTTCACCTGGTTCACCGCCATATCGTGCCTCCGTATCGCGCTTCACGGGCCAACCGTCCAGGGCAGGTTCGCTGTCCACGGTTGTCTCTCCGTCCCCGGTCAGGCGACGGTGCACGGCACGCGTACGACAGCTCGGAGGCGTCGGCTGACCTACCGGGCCGCTTCCCGCGCCGGTGCGGCGATCGCGTGGTACGTACGCCCGCCCGCGACGTACTCACCGAGCGGACGCATACCGAACCCGTCGACATGTACTCGCCACGACGGCCGGTTGTCGGCCTCGATGAAGGCCACCACGGCATCCGCCCGTCCCCACGCCGACTCGACCGCCATGGTGAACAGCCCCTTGGCGACGCCCTGCCCCCGGAAAGCGGTGTCGACCACGACCGGCCCGTACAGCAGCCACCGTGACTCGCTCAAGGGCTGCCCCTGCCAACGCAGCGAGTCCTGGGCGTCGAGCAACGCACGGACCGGGGGCGGCGGCGCGGACACGCTCTCGGGAGCGGACAGCGCGAGCAGACCGGCCACTCGCCCCGGGGCACTGCTCCGGCTTTCGCTCTCCCCACTCGACGAGTCCGCCGCACCAGCGGTGGCCGCCGGGTCCGCCACGAAGAGGCTCCCGCTCCGGACCATCGCGAGCAGGGCGTCAGCGCCGAAGCTGCCCTGCACAAAGCCCTGCTCGGAGCGTTGGCGCTCGCTGAGAGCGTCTCGATGGTTGGCCGCGAAGAGCGCGGCCATGGAGGGTACATCGGCCTCGGTCGCATACCGGTACTGCATGCAGCCGATGGTGCCACGGCGGCAAGCGCGCCGCTGAACCGGCACCGCACGGGCCGCATGGCGGCGCGAACCCGGCACCGGGGCCCACTCCGTACCGAATAGCCGTCGCCCGAAGGAACCTTGGCGGCAGGGACGCACCGTGCGACGCTGACCCGGTGACGACAGAGACAGCACAACTCACGGACGTCGAGCCCCTGGCCAAGAAGGGTCTGGACTGGCTCCTCGCCACAGCCCGCGACACCGGAACCGGCCTGGCGTGGGCGGATACCGCGACGGACGAGGAGCTGGACCCCACCCTCTACAGCGGTACCGCGGGGATCATCCCGGCCCTGCTCGAAGGCCGGGCCCACTTCGGGGACGACCGGTACGGGGATGCCGCCGTGCGGGCCGCCCGTACGCTCGCGGAAACCGTCCAGGAGTGGGACGCCAGCTCCCTGTACATCGGTCTGACGGGCATGGCCGTCGCCCTGCGCGCGGTCCACGAGCTGCTGGGCGACACGGCTGCGGGCGCCGCAGCGGACGGCGCGATGGAACGCGTACGCGACCGGTTCGACGGGACGCGCTGGCACGACACCTGGTTCGACCTGCTCATCGGCAACGCCGGCATCGCCCTGGGCGCACTCGCCACCGGCGACACCGAGCTGGCCGTACGCGCGGTGGAGCCCTACCTCCGTACCGCGGAACGGACCCCGAACGGCGTGCAGTGGGAGTCGAAGACCGGCGCACCGGCCAGATTCCACCACCTCTCGCACGGCACGCTGGGCATCGCGTACGCACTGGCCGCCGTGGGACGAGCCGCCGCCCGCCCCGACCTGACCGAGCTGGCCGTGGCCGGCGCATCGGACGTGGCGGCCCGCAACGAGGCCGGCCCCACCGGATTCCTGGCCCCGCACTCCGACCCGCAGCACGTCCCGGACCGCACCGAGCGCTTCAGCTACGGCTGGTGCCACGGCCCGACCGGCGACGCCCGGACCTTCAGACTCCTGGGGGCCGCTCTCCAGGACCCGGCCTGGTCGGGACTCGCGACCCAGTGCTGGCACACGGTCACCCACTCGGGGATCCCGCAGCGGCTGCGCCCCGGCTTCTGGGACAACAACGGCTGCTGCTGCGGTACGGCAGGGGTACTGGCGCTGGCGTGCGACCGGCACGTCGAACACGGCGACGGACTGGACTTCGCGCATGTCCTCGTCGCAGACCTGGCTTCGAGGGCGACCGAGGACGCGCACGGGGCGCACTGGTCGAACACCGAACACCGGGCGACCCCGAGCACGCTCGCACCACGACCGGGCTGGGCCATGGGCAACGCCGGCATCGTCCGCGAACTGCTTCGCTACGCCCGGATCAGCACCGGACGGGACCAGACGTACGCCGTCAACTGGCCGGACCATCCGGCGGCTGAAGCAGCCCCGACGGGCGGGCCCGGACTGCCGTAGCGAAGAGCGGGCTGCCGGGCTGCCGGACTAGAACCTGCACGCGGCCCGGAAACCAGGCACAGGTCAGAACAGGCATAGGTCGGAACAGGCAAGGCCGGAACAGGCAAGGTCAGAACTTGGGCACGACCTCATCCGGCGACTGAGCTGCCCACTGGGCGAGGGTCACGGCCGCGTTCGCGTGCAGATCTCCGCCGACCGGAACCTCGTCCAAGAGGGCCCGGTCCTCGTTCGGCAGTGTCAACTCACGGTAGTACCGCAGGTCCTCGAACCCATTGACTGCGGCATCGCGACTGTTGGCCCCGTACACCAGACGCGGGATCCGGGCCCAGTAGCAGGCGACCAGACACATCGGACAGGGCTCACTGCTCGCATAGAGGACGGCATCCTCCATGAGATGGCGGCCGAGCGCCCTGCCCGCAGAGCGCAGCGCCATGACTTCGGCGTGCGCGGTCGGGTCATTGCACTCCACGATGGAGTTGGCCCCTTCGCCCACCACCTCACCGCCCACGACCACGACGGCCCCGAAGGGGCCTTTCCCCTCGTCGTCCAGCGAAAGCCGCGAGAGAGCGATGGCCCTCTCAAGAAACGCCTGGTCTTCTGGATTCTCCTGGGCGAAGGGCAACTGGATCGTCTCCTTCATCTCACATACGTACGGACCGAGGAGCCCATCGCTGTAGGTCCTCGGGGCCTACACCTTCCCGCACCGGGCCACCTATCACCCTCCCGCGGCCTGTCGAACGCTCGGGTGTACTCGCGTGCGTCGCTATCTAACTACCCAGCGGCGATCATCGAGTACGACCAGACGTCGGCCGGAATCGTGTGTTTGAGGTCCCAGGTGATCGCCATTGGACGGCTTCCCCTATGTTCCACATAGGTGGCTGGACCGAGCAGCATCCACGGTTGGGCTCCGCCGATGTCGGTGCTCTTGTAGCGGCGGGCGAAGAGCAGTACGTGGCTGCCGTTCGCCACGTGATTCTGATAACGGACCCCCGTCGGAGATGTGTCAGAGGTCTGGTTCTGCGATTCCCAGTGAAAACGGGTCTCACTCAATGCGTAATCGCGGTAACGAGTCTGCGGCGAGAAGTCCTTCTCATCCTTATCGATGGTGATGAGGAGAGCATCGGTCTGGGTGGACTCGCACCACTTCACCCCCTCTCGGAAGTCTCCCGGCATGAAGCCACCGACGAATGATTGGCCGAGCGCTGGCAAGATCTCCTCGCGGCTGTACGAGGCGTGGACGGCGAGTGGTAGGCCGGCGTGGTCGCCCAGGAGCGGAACGGGGATGTGTTCGGTGTGGTCCAGGTTGTAGTCCAGCACTTGCCGTACCTCGCTGCGAAATGCGGACTGACTGCGAAGGGTGTCGAAGCCTTCGTCGTAGCTTGTGAACCCTTTGCGTGTGGTGCCTCCCAGCGGCCAGAGCTGGAAGAAGAGCATGCGAGCGTACGCCTGGCCCTGTTCACTGAGTTCGTCGTATCGCGGAGCATCATCCTGGAGGAGGCGCTTGTACTCCGCGACCCGCAGTTGGTCATCTACGTGCAGAAAGGCGGGCACGCGCTTGAGGAGGGCTGACTCTCCTTCTACTCCCTCCCTCGTCATGAGACCTGCGCGGCGCAAAATTCCTGTCCAAGAGTTTCCGTTCCCTTTGTAGAGCTCCTTAATTTCTCGCCCGCTCTCTTCCAGATAGCGAGCGATGAGCGGTTCAGCGTAGGCGGATACCTCGCGCGCAAGCGTGGTGACGTTGACGCCGATCTGATCCTTGATGTTGGAGATGATCGTCGCCTTAGCCTTCTCTTCAAGCATGATCTGGCAGCCAGAAGGGAGCTGAGGGAAGTCGTCTGCGATGTTATCCAGGAGGCGTTTGCGACTCAGATTCGTAAGTGCACGAAACTGATTCTCAAAGCGAAATTCCTTGCGATGCTGACCAATGAAGTCCAGCACGGTCAGCACGGACTTGTTCTCGTAGTGGCGGAGCCCCCGGCCCAGCTGTTGGAGGAAGACGGTCGCACTGGAGGTCGGCCTGAGGAGGAGAAGTGTATCCACGCTGGGTATGTCGAGCCCTTCATTGAAGAGATCGACCGAGAAGATCACCTGAAGCTTTCCAGCACTGAGCTCGGCGAGGGCCTGTCTACGTTGCTCGGATGGGGTTTCTCCGGAGATGGCCACGGCGTTGAGCCCAGCAGTGCGGAAGTACTCGGCCATGAAGTGCGCGTGGGCCACTGAGACACAGAATCCAAGTGCTCGCATGGTGGCCAGGCTTGTGATCTTCTCCTCCACGGCCTGCACTACCAGGCGGGCTCGTGCGTCATTGCCGGTGAGGACATTACTCAAGGCCGCGGAGTCGTAGGCTCCACGCTTCCATTCGATGGCACTTAGGTCGGTGTTGTCGCTGATGCCGAAGTAATGGAAGGGGCAGAGCAGGCCGTTCTCAAGGGCCTCCCAGAGGCGCATCTCGGCGGCGATCCGACCGTCGAAAAACTCATCCTGAATGTTCTTTCCGTCCATCCGCTCCGGCGTTGCCGTCAGTCCTAGCAGTTGCTTCGGGATGAAGTGGTCAAGGATTTTCCGATACGTCGGTGAAGTTCCATGGTGGAACTCATCGATCACGATCACATCGAAGTGGTTCGGGTTGAGTTGATCGAGCATTCGCGTATTAAGTGACTGTACGCTGGCGAAGACATGAGACCAGCGCTCGGGGATTTCTCCACCATGTAGCTCCTCTCCGAAGTTGGCATCAACAAGAACGTTCTGGTACGTCCGCAATGACTGTTGAAGAATCTCTTTGCGATGAGCCACGAAAAGAAGACGAAGATCTTTTCCTGCTTCAGTACGTAGCGCCTTGTAGTCGAGAGCCGCCATAACGGTCTTTCCCGTACCGGTGGCTGCTACCAGGAGATTGTGCTTGCGGCCGTGAATGTCTCGTTCCACCTGTAGGCGTTCCAGCATGTCCCGTTGATGTGGGTACGCGGTCACTTCGCGCGTGGACAGCGTGATCTCAGAGCCGCCTGACCTCGGCGTCCCCTTACTTGCCAGACCAAGAGCCTCGTCAAGACGCTGCGCGTCTCGTTCGGGATCGTATGACTCGAAACTTGGGTCGCTCCAGTAGGAGTCGAAGGTCGCTTCAAATTTCCTTAGCACGTCCGGCGTGGAGACGGAGGACAGCCGTACGTTCCATTCCAGGCCGTCGAGCAGAGCGGCCTTGGAGAGGTTCGAGCTTCCAACGTACGCAGTGTCGTATCCGCTGTTGCGGCGGAAGAGCCAGGCTTTGGCGTGGAGGCGTGTTGAACGCAGTTCGTAGCTGATCTTCACCTGTGCGTGGTACCGCTGCACCAAGCGGTCGAGGGCCTTGCGCTCTGTGGCGCCGATGTAGGTGGTCGTGATCACACGGAGAGGAACCCCGCGGTGGTGCGCGGTCTGCATCGCCTGCTCTAGCACCCGGAGCCCGGTCCAGCGTACGAAGGCGCAGAGCAGATCAACACGGTCTGCTGTAGCGAGCTCGGCACGTAGCTCGAATCCCAGACTTGGGTCCTCTGGGGAGTTGGTGATCAACGCACTCTCGGACAGGGGTGTCGCCGGCCGGATCGCATAGACGCCTGATGTCTCTTGCTCGGCAACCGCGAGGAGTTGGCGTGGCCCCTCGGCGACGAGATCTATCCACTCGCGAGCTCCTTCGATGGTGTTGAGGGAGTTCAAAATCTGGTTGACCGCGAGGACTTGCTCTTCAAAGGCGAGGCCCTGGAGTACTCGACGCACGATCTCGGCGATGTGGCGCGACAGGACGTGTGGTGAGGACTCCTCGCCCACCAGGCTGTCGATGGCTCTCCAGCCCTCAGCCTCAAGCTCCACGATCCGCTTCCGGAGCCGATGTGTGATCAGCGTCTCGTACAGACCAACTGCCGGTGCTGCATCGGTGAACTCATGGGGCATAGCGGCACCTCTCGCCAGACGATCACTGTGTCCGTTTTACCAAGCGCCACCGACAACCGACCGGGCTCGGATGGAAGGCGATCAGTTCAGACCGTTGGATGCGTCGAGAGCGATCTAATCTTTTAGCAAAAACAGACATGTTCGAATATCTTTCGATCGTGACTATGCGCGAACTGCTCATCGAGGTAGCTGGAACCTACGACCAGGGGGCCGGCACGGGCGCCGACGTAGCTGGCCAGTTGGTCTTGCGCGGTGTAGCCCAGCGGACCGATCTGTCGTGTCCGGAAGGGTTCGTCATCCGCGGGTACGGCGGGCAGGGCTCGGCCAGTACCTGCCCTTGGATCGGCGTATTCGACCCGGTGATCAACGACGACCCCAAGACCGGTCTCTACGTCGCCTTCATCTTCAGCGCGGACCTGTCAGCCGTGACGCTCACGCTCCAGCAGGGCGTCACAGAGTTGGAACCCAAGTTCTCGAAGAGGCGAGACTTCTACTCCTACCTCGAGGGCAAAGCCGTCGAGCTCCGTAGCACGCTCCCCGACATCCTGCTGGATGGCTGGCAGGCCCGGCCGCTCTTCGGCTCGACGAATGACCGGCCGTTGGCCTACGAAGCCGCCAGCGTTGCTGCACGTCGGTACGAGATCGGCGCAATGCCGTCAGACGCTGCTCTCCATGCGGACCTCAAGCACGTCGCCAATCTCCTCCAGCGGGTCTCGGCGAGTGGACGCGCCATGGAGATCGACTGGTCGGACCATGGGCTCGTCCTGAACTTCAAAGGGGACAGTCACAGCAAGAGCGGGGGGCTGGGCGGCTTCGTGCCGAAAGACAGCAGCGAGTACAAGGTGAAGATCCCCGCTAGAGAAGCGATGAGATCCAAGGACCATGAGCGCCTGATCGCCGAGTTCGGGCCCTATGTCGCAGCACGCGGGTTCGCCCCGAAGAACCAGGGTGTTCATCCCAAGGACGTCACGTTGCAGTTGGCCGGTGAGCCGAAAGGGCCGCAGGAGGAGTGGCTGGTGGAGGCCAAGGTGGTGCGGAAGGGCAATGTCACTCAGGCGGTCCGGGAGGCGGTGGGCCAGCTCAAGGAGTACAGCTACTTCCTCTACGGAGAGAGCAAGCTGCCTCGACCGCATCTGTTGGGGCTCTTCACGGAAGATATCGGGGCGTATGCCACGTACCTTGAGGCGGAGGGCATTGCTTCCCTCTGGCAGACGGAAGACGGCTGGGCGGGCTCGCCGATGGCTGTCTCTTGGGGCCTAGTTGAGCCCTCCGGATTGTTCGCTGATCTGTAGCTGAGCGCGGCTCGCGCTGGCTCGCCCCATTCCGTGCAAGCAGGGAGTGGAGGACGGGGTGAGTCAGGGTGCGAGCGTCGCCCTTGGTGAGGGCCGCATGGGCGGCGTCCGGTTCGTCGTGGGCCTTCAGGGTCCCCGTGATGATCGCCTCAGCGCGCCGGCTCCGCCGGCCCGAGGCCCAGATCACCGTGAGTGGTGTCGGCTGACCGGGAAGCGATGGCCACAGGTCACAGCTCGATCGAACACGCTCGGAATTGACCGGACTTGCACGCCGGTTTCTGGGTACGTGCGCCGTACAGGAATGCCGATCTCTCTCGGTGAGCGGCGTGCGGAGCTGATGTATGGTCTCCCGTCGCGTTGCCCCCGGAGGGCAGTCCCGACCCGATCGAGTAGCTGTGCGGGAGAAGTCGTGGACCCGATGGCTCGGCCAGGCCGGGGCGCAGGGACAAAGGGATGCCGTATGGCTGATATATCCAACTCCCCGAGCGAAGCCTCGGAGAAACCAAGACTGCGGCGAGACATGGGCCGGATCAGTCTGCTGTTCGCCGGTGTGGGATCGATCATCGGATCCGGCTGGCTCTTCGGTGCACTCAATGCGGCCAAGCTGGCCGGGCCGGCTTCGATCTTCTCCTGGGCGATCGCCGCCGTGATGATTCTGCTCATCGGGCTGTGTTTCGCCGAGTTGGGGACCATGTTCCCGGTATCCGGTGGAGTGGTGCGTTTTCCGCATATCTCCTTCGGGTCGTTCGCCAGTTACACCATGGGGTGGATCAACTGGATCGCTGCGGCGACCGTGGCCCCCATCGAGGTGGAAGGTGCCCTTCAATACGCCACTAAATGGGCAGATTTCACTGAGTTCCATCCGAAAAGCGGGGCGCACACCCTGACGACGCTCGGCTATGTGATCGCGGTCATCGCGATGGCGTTCTTCGTGGCGTTGAACTACTTCGGCATCCGCTGGTTCGCCCGGGTCAACAATGCGCTGGTGTGGTGGAAGCTGGCGGTCATCATCCTGGTGGTCGTCGCCTTCGCCGTCACGGCGTTCCACGGCCGGAACTTCACCGCCTCGGAGTACGGCGGGTTCGCACCGGGTGGGATGAAGGGTATTTTCACGGCCATCTCGACCGCTGGAATCACCTTCTCCTTCCTCGGCTTCCGGCAGGGCGTCGAGCTGGCGGGTGAGACGGACAACCCCAAGCGCAATGTCCCGTTCGCGGTCATCGGTTCGGTGCTGGTCACCGGGGTGATCTACATCCTGCTTGAGATCGCCTTCATCGCCTCGGTCCCGGGGCACGATCTGAAGTCCTCCGGCGGCTGGCTGAGCCTGACGTTCGCCAACGACTTCGGCCCGCTGGCGGCCATTTCCAGTGCTATCGGGCTCGGCTGGCTGGCGTACATCCTCTATGTCGACGCGGTGATCTCCCCTGCGGACACCGGACTGGTCTACACGACGGTCACGGCCCGTATCTCGTACGCCATGGGGCAGAACGGGAACGCGCCGAAGGCGCTGACGAAGACGACCTCGCGGGGCGCGCCGATGATCAGTCTGGTCGTCACGTTCGTGCTGGGGCTGATCGTCTTCCTGCCCTTCCCGAGCTGGCAGCAGTTGGTCGGGTTCATCACCTCGGCGACGGTGCTGTCCTTCGGCTCAGGCCCGGTCGTGCTGGCTGCGATGCGGCGCCAGATTCCGGACTGGAACCGGCCGTTCCGGGTGCCTGGCGGCGATGTGATTCCGTTCCTCGGGCTGTACTCGGCGAACCTGATCGTCTACTGGGCCGGCTGGAACACCAACTGGAAGCTGTTCGCGACCATCGGCATCGGCTTCGTTCTGCTGGCCGTCTTCGAGCTCACCGACAAGGGCCGGGCCCCGAAGCTGGACTGGCGGGCGGGGTTGCCTTGGGTGGCACCGTGGTTGGTGGGCCTGGCGCTCATCAGCTGGGTGGGCGATTACGACGGCGGCCTGGGCTACATCGGGCTCGGCTGGGGCTTCCTGGTCAACCTGGTCCTCGCCGCGATCGTCTATCTGCTGGCGCTGAGGTCCAGGCTTCCTGTGGAGCGGGTGGAGCGCCATATCGAGGAGGCCCGCGCCGAGGCCCGGGTCGAGGAAGAGCAGCTGGGGCTGGCTGAGTAACCGGGTGCCCCTCCTGATGGTGGTGAGCGGCGCCTGCGTCCGGGTGCCGCTCACCGCCTCGGGACAACCGCCTCGGGAAATACCCGGCGGCGCCGCTACGCCCCGTGGCACTCCCGGTAGGCCGTCCCCGCCCCGCACCAGCACCCCGCGTTCCGGGCCGGGGGCCACGGGACGGCGCGGCCGCGGGCTGCCAGGGTGGTGGCGTACTGGGGGAGCAGGGATGTTTCCGCCGGGGACGCCGACTCGGAGGCCGCGAAGGCTTCGTACGACGGGATGCTGCCGGTCACGATGCCCAGGTTCTTCGTGCCGGTGGCCGACAGTTCCCGCAGGGCCGATTCGATCTCGATCAGGTGGGTCGCGTGTGAGGGGTACTCCGACTCCAGGGGCGGGTACGCCGCCAGGAGTTCGGTGAGTTCCGCGGCCTCCCAGTGCAGGACGGCCACCGGGAACGGGCGGGACAGGGCTGCCCGGTAGGTTCCCAACTCCGACTGGAGGCGGGCGATTTCCGCGCGCAGTACGGCCGGGTCGTTCGAGCCGAGGGCCCACAGCCGGTTCGGGTCGTGGAGTTCGTCCAGGCTGATGTCGCCCGTGTGCAGGGAGTCCGCCAGGGCGTCCCAGGCGTCGTGCTCGTGGCCCAGGGCCCTGCTGACGCGGTGGCGGCCGGTGAGGAGGGCCTGGGCCGCGTACGGGACCTCGTCCGCCGGGTCGACCAGCAGGGTCAGGGCCCTGGTGAACGTGGCGTGGGCGGCGTCCGGTTCGTCGTGGGCCTCCAGGGTCTCCGCGACGATCGCCCAGGGGGCCGGGTCCTGCGGGGTCGAGGCCCGGATGCCGTCGATCATGGCGCGGGCCTCCGCCTCGTGGCCGTACTCCCACAGGTTGGCGGCCTGCAGGGCCTTGATCAGGGCCAGGTTCTCGGCCGGGCCCGAAAGCAGCCGGTCGTAGAGCGTCGTGGCGCGGGCGCGGTCGCCGGCCAGTTCCAGGTGGGCCGCGGCCTGGAGCAGCAGCGGCTCCTGGTCCTCCGGGTACTGCTCGGCGGTGCGCAGCAGGCGCTCGGCTTCGGCGTGGTGATCAGCGGGAGTGTCGGGGCGCATGCTCCACACCGTACTGCCGTACGGGCCTATGGAGACTTCGGGATCCAGCGCTTATCGTGCGGCCCGTGCAGCAGCCGACGCGGGACGCGATTCCGGGAGTGGTGCAGCGGGCGGCATCCCGGCGCCGTACGGTCCTCGCGCGCGGGCTGTGGACCGGCGCCGAGGTGACCGTGACGCTGGGCCTGATCGTGCTGCTCTTCGTCGTGCAGCAGCTGTGGTGGACCAACCGCGAGGCCCGGCAGGGCGCCGCGCACCAAGTGCGGGCGCTGGAGCGGCAGTGGGACGCCGGGGCGGCGCACGGTGGTGGTGCGGACGGTACGGATGTGACTCCTGCCACTCCGTCGCCCGGACCGGGAAGCGGCTCCGGACCAGGCGGCGCTGCGGGCGGCCGGTCGCGGGCGGCGGCAGGGAGCGGTACGGCCGGCCGGCAGTCCGCGCGCGGCCCCGTCTGGGACAAGGCGTACGCGGTGATCCGTATCCCGCGCATCGGGATCACCGCGCCGATCGCCCAGGGGGTGAGCAAGCAGAATGTGCTCAACAAGGGGTATGTGGGGCATTACGTACAGACAGCCGGGCCCGGCCAAGCGGGGAACTTCGCGCTCGCCGGGCACCGCAACACCCATGGTGAACCGTTCCGTTACATCAACCGGCTGCGCCACGGCGACATTGTCACCGTCGAGACCGGCAGCGCGGTGTACACGTACGTTGTCGACAAGGGGCTCCCGCAGACCTCGGCGCGCGACAGCGGGGTGATCGCGCCGGTGCCGCGCAGCACCGTCAAGCCGCAGTACGGCTACCGCACCCCGGGCTACTACCTGACGCTGACGACCTGCACCCCCGAGTACACATCGCGCTACCGGCTCGCCGTCTGGGCCACTCTGCGGTCCATGCGGCCCCGTTGAGCGGGGACGGGGAACCCGCGCCGTCCGCTCCCGGGACCGTGATCTGCCCCGGGGGCCGTAAACCGCCTAAGGTCGCTACGTGTTGAGACGTCGTCCTCAGTTGTTGTGGCTGCTTGTGCCCTTTGTGCTGTTCCTGGGGGCGGTGCCGTTCGTCAATCGGGTGCGGCCCGTGCTGCTCGGGCTGCCCTTCCTCTTCCTCTGGATGATCGCGGCCACGCTCCTCACGCCGCTCGCCGTCTGGCTCACCCACCGGGCGGACCGGCGTGCGTACGGGAGCGCGGCCCAGGGCGCGGACCGGCGGGGTGAGCGCCCGTGAATGCCGCTGTCGCCACTTCGATCTTCGCGGTCTTCATGGTCGCCACCGTCGTCCTCGGCCTGGTCGCCGTGCGCGGCGGCCGGACCGGCGGGCTCGCCGAGTGGTCCGTGGGCGGGCGCAGCCTCGGCCCGGTCTTCATCTGGGTGCTGATGGCCGGCGAGGGCTACACCAGCTTCAGCTACCTCGGCGCGGCCGGCTGGGGCTACAACTACGGCGCCCCGGTGCTGTATGTGGTCGCGTACATGTCCTGCGGATACGCCATCGGCTATCTGGCCGGGCCGACGCTCTGGGCGTATGCCCGCCGGCACGACCTCGTCTCGGTCACGGACATGATCGCCCACCGGTACGGCAGGCCCTGGCTCGGTGCGGCCGTCGCCGTCCTCGCGACCGTCTTCCTGCTCCCGTACATCCAGCTCCAGATCACCGGCATGGGCGTCGTCGTCTCGACCATCTCGTACGGGGCGATCAGTCTCAACTGGGCCTATTTCGTGGCCTTCGCCGTCACCACGGGCTTCGTCGTGATCAGCGGACTCCGGGGGAGCGCCTGGGTCTCCGTGCTCAAGGACGCGCTCGTCATCGGCACGCTCGCCTTCCTCGCCCTCTATGTGCCGCTGCACTACTTCGACGGGTACGGGGACTTCCTGCACCGGGTCGTCACCGAGAAGGGCGACTGGCTGACCTTCCCCGGCCACGGGGGCGGCGGGCCGGGCGGCAGCGGACTCGGGCAGTCCTGGTACGTGACGACCTCGCTGCTCAACGCGCTGACCGTGGTGATCTTCCCGACCACCGTCGCCGGATACCTCGGAGCGCGCAGCGCCGATGTGCTGCGCAAGAACGCGGTCTGGCTGCCCGCGTACAACATCCTGCTCTTCGTCCCGATGTTCCTGGGGCTCGCCGCCCTGTTCGTGGTGGGACACCTGACCGGCGCCGAGTCCAATCTGGCGCTCTTCAAACTGGTGGTGGACTCGCTGCCGGCCTGGGTGGTCGGCGTCATCGGGGTCGCCGCCGCGCTCTCCTCGATCGTGCCCATGGCCATCTTCATGCTGGTCATCGGCACGATGTGGGGGCGCAGCGTGCTCTCGCTCGTCCCGCGCCTGCGCGAGCGGCAGAAGGGCGCGTCGCAGGGGGTGGTCGTCGTCGCCGGCACGCTGGCGCTGCTTCTGACGTACACCGCGCCGAACACGCTGGTACGGCTGTCGCTCATCTCGTACGAGGGGATGGCGCAGCTGCTGCCGATGCTGCTGCTCGGTCTCGTGTGGCGCAGGCTGACGCTGCTCGGCGCGGGGAGCGGTCTGGTCGTCGGGGTGGGGGTGGTGTGCGCCTTCGTGTTCAGCGAGCACGATCCGGTGTGGGGTGTGAACGCGGGGATCGTGGCGCTCGGCGCCAATCTGCTGGTCGCACTGGCCGTGACGTACGCCGGGCCGCGCGACCGCGACCCACGGTCGGACGGGGAACTCCTCGCGCGCGATCCGATCGGGGAGGGCGCGGGGGCGGTCGACGGCGGGGCCGAGGGGGCCGGGGTCCCCGGCTGACGCCGGGGGCGGGACGCATCCCGGCTGATGGGAACCTGCGGGAGCCCAGCGAATCCGGTCGTCCTGGTCCGGTCGTGTATAACGGCTGGAGATACGTTTTTCGACAGTGCGTACGCGGTGCCCGTGCGACAGAGGCGCCGGAAGCAGACACCGGAAGCAGACACCAAAGCACCGGAAGTACCGGAAGCGAACACCGGAGAGGACGGGAACCATGGCCACACGCCTCATGCGGCTGTCCCGTCCCGCCCTGGCACTGCTCGTGCTCCTGCTCGCCCAGGCGCTGCTCGTCGAGGGCGGCATGCTCTCCTCGGCCGTCGCACTCGCCGCCACCGCCGCGGTCGGGTCCGCGCTCGCCGCCTGTGCGCTGCTCACCTCCCGTACCGCGCCCGCCGTGGCGCGCACCCGGATCCGTACGGCCATCCGCGACCGGGAGCGGCGCACGGCCTTCCTGCCGCAGCGTGATCCCGACGCCTCGGGCAGGCCAAGGCCCCGAGCGCCCGGTCGTCCCGTCCCGACGGCCGCGTAGGACCCCCCTCCGCACCCCAGCTGCGCCCAGCTGCACCCCGGTTCCCGCCGCGGTCCGTCACGCCGACATGTCTTCCTGTCCGGCCCGCGACGAGACCCCCGGAGGGTTTTCCCGTGTTCTCTTCCTTCTTCGCTGCGTTCGCCAGCCTGGTCACGCACTTCGCCGACCTGCTCCAGCCGCTCTTCCACGGTTCGGCGACCGCCGCCGCGATCATTCTCTTCACCGCCTGCGTACGGCTCGCCGTGCACCCTCTGTCGCGGGCCACGGCCCGTGGCCAGAAGGCCCGCACCAAGCTCGCCCCGCGCGTGGCCGAACTGCGCAAGAAGCACGCCAAGGACCCGCAGAAGATGCAGAAGGCCATCATGGAGCTGCACGCCGAGGAGCAGATCTCGCCGCTCGGCGGCTGTCTGCCGAGCCTGCTGCAGATGCCCGCGTTCTTCGTCACGTACCACCTGTTCTCCAGCGCGCACATCGGCGGCTCGGACAATTCCCTGCTCGGCCACACCCTCATGGGCAGCCCCCTCGGTGGCCGGCTGAAGGACGCCATCGGGCACGGCGGACTCCTCGGTGAACAAGGCGTCGTCTATCTGGTGCTCTTCGTGATCGTCGCGGCCGTCGCCACCTTCAGCTACGGCCGCACCAAGCGGATGATGGCCGCCGCTCCGGCCCCCGCCGTCGAGGGGCCCGGCGCCGGAGCGATGGGCGCGATGACGAAGGTGATGCCGCTGATGTCGTTCGCGACGCTCCTCACGGTCGCCTATGTGCCGCTCGCCGCCGCGCTGTACGTCGTCACCAGCACCACCTGGACCGCCGTCGAGCGCGCCTTCCTCTACCGGGACACGGCGCCCGCCGCCGCGGCCGTCGCCAGCCCGATGTAGGGGGTTCGTCCGGGGAGCGCGGGCCGTCCGGTCCCTGAAGGGGCGGTGGTCCAGCTTGTGAACGGGGTCTTGCGGCCTGGACATCGAAATTGGAGGATCAGCCAATCCCCCGATGGCCGCATCCCATCGGCCGGACCGGTCCAATCGTTGGGAGACTGACCATGAAGCTGCTGCGTGTAGGAACGGCCGGGGCCGAGCGCCCCGCACTGCTCGACGCAGACGGAACCCTCCGTGACCTCTCCGCGCTGGTCACGGACATCGACGGAGAGCTGCTCGCCGACGCGGCGGCGCTCGACCGGATACGGGCCGCCGCGGGCGCCGGGGTGCTGCCCGCCATCGAGGGCGAGACGCCGCGCACCGGGCCGCCGGTCGGCCGGATCGGCAAGATCGTCTGTATCGGGCTGAACTACCACGACCACGCCACGGAGACCGGCGCGGACATCCCCGCCGAGCCGATCGTCTTCATGAAGGCGCCGGACACGGTCGTCGGCCCCGACGACACCGTTCTCGTACCCCGGGGCAGCGAGAAGACCGACTGGGAGGTCGAGCTGGCCGTCGTCATCGGGCGTACGGCCCGCTACCTCGGGTCGGCCGATGAGGCTCTCGGCCATGTCGCCGGGTACGCGGTCGCGCACGACGTGTCGGAGCGCGCCTTCCAGATCGAGCGCGGCGGCCAGTGGGACAAGGGGAAGAACTGCGAGACGTTCAATCCGCTCGGCCCCTGGCTGGTGACCGCCGACGAGGTGGCCGATCCGCAGGCGCTCCCGCTGAGGCTCTGGGTGAACGGTGAGCTGAAGCAGGACGGCACGACCGCCGACCAGATCTTCCCGGTCGGTGAGGTGGTGCGGTATCTGAGCCAGTTCATGACGCTGTACCCGGGCGACGTGATCAACACCGGGACACCCGCCGGGGTGGCGATGGGGCAGCCCGAACCCAAGCCGTATCTGCGGGCCGGGGATGTCGTGGAGCTGGAGATCGAAGGGCTCGGACGGCAGCGGCAGCCGCTCAAGGACGCGTAACGGTCCGTTCGTTCGGGCTGTCCGGCTCGTTACGGGGCGGGTCGGCGGGTCGGCGGGTCGGCGGGTCGATGGTCGGTCATAGGCCCGCCGGCGCTCGGGCAGGGCCCCTGAGCCGGGGGGCGGCCTGCGGGCGCGGTGGGGTTCTCTGGGCTACAACGTACGTTGTAGATAGGGTGAGGCCCATGACGAAGGAGCGGCGATGACCAGCACAGGTGCAGGGGGAGAGGTGCCGGCCGCGCCCCGCCGGGCCAGGAGGCCGGACAAGGCCGCGTCCCTCTCGCACGCCGCCTGCGAGGTGTTCGGGCGCGACGGCTACACCCGCGCGAGCATCGACACCATCGCGGCCGAGGCGGGGGCCTCCACCCGCACGCTCTACAACCACTTCCCCGGCGGCAAGGAAGAACTCTTCCGTACGGTGGTGCAGTGGAGTTCCGGCCAGATGCGGGATGCCCAACTCGCCCTGCTGGCAAGGTATCTGGACCCGGGGCGGCTGCCGCGCCCGGCGGATCTGGAGCGGGATCTGCTCGCACTCGCCCGAGCCTGGGTCGGACTGATGGCGGAGTTCCGCGACCACTTCTCGCTGGTGCGCCACATCTACGCCGAGGCCGGGCATGTCCCCGCCGAGGTCCTGGACGACTGGCAGGAGGCGGGGCCGCGCGCGGTGGGGCGGCGGTTCGCCGTCGCGATGGCCGCGCTGGACACGGCGGGACTGGTCGATGCGCACGGTGACCCGGCCCAGGCCGCCGCGCACTTCATGGCCCTGACGTCGACCGATATCGTGCACCGGTCGTACTGGGGCATCAGCCCGCTGCCGCCGGGGGAGGCCGACCGGATCACGGCGGTCGGGGTGCGGGTCTTTCTGCGGGCGTACGGGCGCTGAACCGGCGTGGGGGACGGGGACGTCGGCGGGTGCGCGGGCCGTCCGGGGTGCGCGGGGGGGGGTGGGGGGGGGGGGAGGGCCACCCCCCCCCCCCCCGCACAACACAAAAACCCCCCGACGCCCCCACACCCCCACCACCCCCCCCCCCCCGGC
>NZ_JBHYWP010000065.1:0-1068 GCF_042751845.1 Streptomyces sp. NPDC059398
AACGGGAACCCTTCCGGCTACGACCAGGGAGTGCCGGTCAGCAGTTCGTAGGCCTCCACATACTTCGCGCGGGTCGCGTCCACGATCTCCTGCGGGAGGGCGGGCGGCGGCAGTTCTCCCTTCCGGTCCCAGCCGGATGCGTCCGAGGTGAGCCAGTCGCGCACGAACTGCTTGTCGTACGAGGGCTGTGCGTGGCCCGGCTCCCAGTCGGCCGCGGGCCAGAAGCGGGACGAGTCCGGGGTCAGCACCTCGTCGGCGATGACGAGTTGGTCGCCGTCGTAACCGAACTCGAACTTCGTGTCGGCGAGGATGATGCCCCGCTCGCGCGCGATGCCCTGGGCCCGCTCGTACACATCGAGGGTCGCGCGCCGCAGATCGGCGGCGGTCTCCGCGCCGGTCCGGTGGGCGACTTCCTCGTAACTCACGTTCTCGTCGTGGTCACCGACGGCCGCCTTGGTGGCCGGCGTGAAGATCGGCGCGGGGAGTTCGGATCCGTCGGTCAGTCCCTCCGGAAGCGCGAGACCGCAGACCGTGCGGTGCGCCTGGTACTCCAGCAGCCCGGACCCGGTCAGATAGCCACGGGCCACACACTCCACCGGGACCATCCGCAGCGACTTGCAGACCAGGGTGCGGCCCTCCCAGCCGGCGGGGGCGCCGGCCGGCAGGTCGGTGGAGATGACATGGTGCGGCACGAGATCGGCGAGCTTGTCGAACCACCAGAGCGACAGCTGGGTGAGCACCCGGCCCTTGTCGGGGATCTCGGTGGGCAGCACCCAGTCGTACGCGGACAAACGGTCGCTGGCGACCATCACGAGGTCGCCCGCCTCGTTCTGGTACAGATCGCGCACCTTGCCGGTGTGCAGGTGTACCAGGCCCGGCACCTGAAGCGGCTCGGGCTTTTCTACGAATCCGGACACGGTTCCTCCCCGTGGTTCTGTCCAAGCGGTGGGGTCGGAGTCGAGTCTCCCGTATGCGCCGCGTGCGGGCCCCTCCAGGGTCGGCCGGGGGTCGGCAATCCCCCCCGGCCGCGTACTTGCGGGGCGGCCCCCGGGCCCACCACCGCCGGAT
>NZ_JBHYWP010000065.1:1078-4317 GCF_042751845.1 Streptomyces sp. NPDC059398
GTGAGCAAGGTCCCGGCCTTTCCGGTAGGACGAGCGGGTGCCCTGGGCCGGACCGGCCCCCCCCGGGGCCGGGGGGGGGGGGGGCGCCACGGCGGGACCTCCACGGCGGATCGCGCGACGGATCAGTCGCGCTTGCAGATACGGTCGAGCAGGTTGGCTGTCGCCCGCTGGATGCGCGTATCGACATGGCCGGGGCGGTCCAGCGCGGGTGACCAGGCGAAGGTGCCCGAGGCGAAGACGAGCGCGCCGGACGGGGCCCGGTACAGGGACGTCTCCTGGTGCCGCACGATCCCCTCGCCGTCCTCGTACGGCGAGTGGGCGAGCAGGATCCGGCTCTCGTGCTGCGGAAGCGCGGTGCGCGGGAAATAGCGGTCGGCCTCGCCCGCGACCAGACCGTCGAGTTCATCGCCCTCGCCCGCACCGGTCGCGTCCCAGAGCCAGTGCTCGGCGTTGCGGACGACGAGCGGGCTCGGCTCGGGGACCCGCCCCGCGTACTGGATGCCGAGGAGCTGCTGTTCGGGCCGGTCGATCTCGCGCCACAGTGTGGGCTTCCCGGGTCCGCGGCGTTTGAGGCAGGTGAGGAGGCGGTCCGGGACACCGGAGGGGGACGGGCCGAGGTCGACCTGCCAGTACATGGTGTTGGCCGAGAGGAAGACGAGGGAGGTGCCGTGTTCACGGGCGGCCTCCGTCGTACGCCGCATGGGCACCGACCAGTACTCGTCATGGCCGGGGAAGACCAGTCCGCGGTAGCGGGTGGGGTCGATGCGCCCGGCGTGCAGATCGCGGGCGTCGGCATAGGCGAGGTCGTATCCGTAGCGCTCGGCCCAGCGGATGAAGTCGTAGGCGTGCCCGACGTGCAGGGGCAGGCCCGCGCCCGCGTAGGGCCGGTCAAAGGAGACCGTGGTGGCGGCGTCCTCCTCACCGAGGAGCCGGCCCATGCCGTCCCAGGCGTGGTACAGGCTGGCGCCGGTGTGTCCGTCCTCCGGGTAGAGGTTGTAGGCCTGCCAGGTCACGTCGGGGAGCAGGAGAAGCAGATCCGCGGGGTGGCTGTCCCGGACGGTGAAGGGGATGTGCGAGCGGTAGCCGTCGACGGTGGTCAGCACCGCGACATAGGCGCCGATCGACCAGTACGAAGGAATCTGCAGCCGCCAGGAGAGCCACCAGTGGTGGCAGGAGACCGTGCGGTCGGCGGTGAGCGGGGGCGGCTGGACGATCCCGGAGAGGCGCGGGCTGGTGGTGATCTTCGCCGCGCCGTCGCCGCCGTAGTGACCGATGCGGTAGATGTCGACGGAGAACTGCTGGGGCGGGTCGACCGTGACATGGAAGTCGATGGCCTCACCCGGGGCGGCCGCGCCGTTGGAGGCGAACCCCTTGATCTGCTTCTTCACGTCGTCGGCGGTACGCGGGCCGCCGGAGCGGTGATGGGGCGCGTCCGGCGCGTACCAAGGCACGACATGGCCGTTGTCGTCGACGTAGTGCTCGCTCGCGCGGAGCCAGGGCAGCGGGCCCTGCCCGAACGGGTCCGAGACGGCGTGCGCAAGGGCTCCCGACTCCCAGCGCCGGATCTGCTCCGCCCCCATGCGGCTCCCCTTCCCTCGGCCGCTCAGGCACAACAGTGATGCACCGACTGTCAGCGACCGGCACCAGCACATCACATATGGCACTCACTCCGTTACTGTTCGTCGCGAATTGGCGAGGACAGTACCGAATTCGTGGAATGATCCGGGAGGTTCTGGCTCCGGTTGCCCCATCACCGTTTTGGTTTCCCCGCAACGGGGCGCCCCGCCCTGCACCGCCGCCACCCGGCCCGGGAAGGCCGCGGCGTTCCCCGGACAGGGCCACCAGTCGGACACCGAGGCCACCCGCCGGGCTCTCCGCTCCCGGGGCAAGGCGGTCGCGCCACAGACCAGCCGTACCGGCTTCTCCGCTCAGACCAGCCGTACCGGCTTCTCCGCGCGTACCCCCACCGCTGTCAGCCACCCCCGCAGCGGCTCCCCGTCCCCGTCCTCCACCAGGCTCATCACATGCCCGCCCAGGTCCGCCCTGCGCTCGCCGCCCACCAGCAGTGCGGGGCCGTCCAGCCAGTCGAGGCCGGGGGCCGCTCCGGCCGTGTCCACCGCTGCGCAGCAGATCATCGCGGTGACGTGATCCGCGAGCAGATCGCGCCCGGTGCGGGGTGGCTGGAGCGGGAAGAGCGGGATCGCCCCGGTGTCCCAGAGCTCCTCGCCCTCCAGGCCGCCGCCCGGTACGGGGACCGGTGCCGCGGCCTCCTCGCGGGCGACCTCGGCGGTGACGGCGGCCGCCAGCGACTCCGTGTCGTCGGCCGCGATGTGGTCCAGGACGCGGGCCAGCGTCGGATCGCCCGGCTCGTCGGGGCCTGCCCCCGCTTCGGCCGTGCTGCGCACGCCCAGCCGGTCGAGGACGCGGTGCAGCCTGGCCGCTTCCGTACGCCATTTACGGTCGACGACCTCTTCCGGGTACTGCTGCCAGTCCACCGGGGACCAGTCGGGTCCGGTATCGGCCGGGCCGCCGTGGAAGAGCCTGGCGGCGAGGAGGGAGGTGGCGGCGTCGACCGCGCCCGGTTCCTCCAGGAGGTCGCAGGCGGGGCGCTCGCCCAGCCGGGAGGTGAAGCCCTCGGCCAGACGGTCCCTCCGCGACAGCTCGGTGAGTGCCGAGACCACCCCGGCGTCGAGCCTGGACGGCCAGCGGCCCATCCGCCAGGCGGGCAGCGCGACCCGGGTCAGCAGCCGGTCCCAGCCCGCGTAGGCCAGCCCCACCTGCTCCTGGGCGACGATCCGCAGCGCGTAATCCACAGCCTGTGCACGGTCCGACGCGGCGGCCGCGACCCCCCGCTCCATCTCGGCCACATGGCCACGGCAACTGCGCAGCAGCAGCCTGGCGGTCCAGCCGACGAAGCCGTACGCCATACGACGCACCGGGCCGAGCCCGGCCCGGGACGAGACGGCGACCGCCGCATCGAGGCCCCGTACGAACCGGCGCGACGCCGCGATGTCGGGATGTGCGGAGGGGCCCGTACCGGCGATGACCGGCGCGAGAAGGGCCCGCAGCTCGGCCACCCGCATCCACCACAGGAAGGGCGAGCCGATCACCAGCACGGGGGCGTCCGCCACGCGCGGGGAACGGGACCGTATTCTGCGGAACACGCTCAGCCGCCCGCCGGGTGGCGTACCCGCTCCGGGACAGCTACCGCCGATTGATAGTGGGCCTGCTCGGTGAAA